>NZ_JALGQY010000003.1:0-165452 GCF_022809915.1 Acinetobacter lwoffii
GCCATTTCTTGGATCTCCAAAGTTAACGTTACGTTATCTTTAGAGGGAAGTACTGTCCATTATTTTGTCTAGGATCAGTGGAATTAGGTGCATTAATTGGAGCATTTTTCTATTTTGATGGAAAGCTACCTACTGGTATGTGGTTTATTTCTATTCCCTTCATTACTTTAATTTTAATTACGTTATATCTTTTAAAAATTTCTTTACAAGACAAAAGAGCAGTCCAATCTCAAATGATGCAGCTAGAACTTCGCATGGCACTGTGTCAGTTCATCCATAACTATGCTGAAGATTCAGAAAAACTGCATAAGAAAAATGCAGCAGGCTTTGAGAAATTTGAAAATATTATCTTTTCACCGCTAGTTTCATCTGATGACAAGATTCCAACCACCTTTGATGGAATGGAGCAACTTGCCAAATTAGTGAGTGAATTTAGAAAGTAATCCAAACTTTCCGCTATCGGCGAGTATCCTATTTTTAATTAGTCAGCGCTTTTACTAAGGCATAGAATTAATTTACTTTTGAGGTAATAGCGATCAGTAGATGGCATTCAGCTGGATTTTCTTCACTTTAATGGCTGCATTTATGCAGGCTTGGCGTAACGCCTTTCAAAAACAGCTTAGTACCACGGTGGATGTGTGGGGAGTCACCCTGGCACGCTTTATTTTTGGCTTGCCATTTGCTGTGCTGTACCTGAGCAGCCTGTATTATTTCAAGCCGGTTGAAAGTGTGGCTCACTTCACGCCCAAGTTCTGGGTCTATGTGGTGATTGCGGGTTGCAGTCAGATTTTAGCTACGGCGCTGATGGTACAACTGTTCAAGCAAAAAAATTATGCCGTTGGGGTGGGGCTGGCGAAAAGTGAAGCCATTCTTGCAGCCATTATTGGCGTGACCTTTTTAGCAGATCATTTGTCATTCCTGGCCTGGATTGGTGTGGCGCTGGGCGGATATGCGGTATTTTTATTGAGTAAAGGCCAACAGGTCAGCGGGTTTTCAGCGAGAACATTGGCGATCGGGATTGGCAGTGGATTAAGTTTTGCCATTACCTCGCTTCTGGTACGCGAAGCCAGTCTGGAATTAAGCACTTTACCCACCTTGCATCGTGCGGCCTGGGTGCTGTTAATGGTGATCAGTTTTCAGTGCCTGAGTATGCTGCTTTACCTCAGCCTATTCAGTCGCCAGACTTTAGTGGCCATGTGGCAGCGTCTGGGCTTAACTTTTAAGGTGAGTGTGTGCAGTTTTATGGCATCACTCGGCTGGTTTACTGCCATGAGCATGATGAGTGTGCCGGTCGTGAAAACCTTAGGACAAATTGAGATTCTGTTTAGTATGCTGATTTCGGCATATTTCTTTAAAGATAAACTGGCACGTGCGGAGCATTGGGGACTAGGCTTGGTAGTGATTGCGGCGATTCTAGTAATCTGGGCCTGATGCAGCACTAATTTTTTAAATCTAAGTATAAAAAAGCCACTGATCAACAGTGGCTTTTTCTTTGCATTTATTGTTTAAGCTGCGATAAATTTCTGAACTGCCTGATTAAAGGCCTCAGGTTGTTCCACATTGGAAATGTGCGAGGCATTGATTTCAAACAACTGGCTTTGTGCAATTTCAGCTTGCATGGCTTGACCATCTGCAACAGTCGTTACGGGGTCTTGCTGACCGGCCACAATCAGTACCGGCACTGAAATCGTTTTGATCTGTTCACGTAAATCCGCCTTAGCCAAAGCTTCGCAACAACTTGCATAACCTTCCGGGCTGCCAGCTCCAAGGTCGTTTGAAAGTTCTGCAACTGTCGCTGCGTTGCTTTGGATAAAGGGTTCGGTAAACCAGCGTGATGCTGCAGTTGATGCAATCGGTGCCAGACCTTGTTCACGCACCAACGCGGCACGTTCCAGCCAGGCTTGTTCCTGACCAATCTTGGCAGCAGTATTGCAAATAATCACGTGGCTAAAACGTTCAGGCTTGTTAATCGCTAACCATTGACCGGTTAAACCGCCCATCGAGATACCACAGAAAGCGGCTTTCTGGATGTTCAGGTGATCCAGCAGATTCACTACATCCTGTCCTAGCTGGTCCAGGCTATACGGACCTTGTGGTGCAGAGGAAGCGCCATGACCACGAGTGTCATAGCAAATGACAAAATAGTCTTGCTGGAAAAATTCAATTTGTGGTTGCCACATGCTGAATTTAGTACCCAATGAATTAGAAAAAACCAGGGCAGATTTGCTGGCATCACCAAAGGTCTGGTAATTGATCTGGGCATCGTTGGATGTAAATGTTGGCATTGAAATCCCTCCCGACCTCCCTTTAAAAAAGGGAGGAGGTTTATCTTTTTAATAGGTTGTTAGACGCGTTCAATAATCAAAGCGATGCCTTGACCGACACCAATACACATTGAACATAGAGCGTATTGACCACCAGTCTGTTCCAGTTGGTTCAGTGCTGTAGTTACAAGACGCGCGCCAGATGCACCCAGTGGATGACCTAAGGCAATCGCACCGCCATTTGGATTGACTTTCTCTGAACCGTCTTCGATACCCAAGTCACGCGTACAAGCCAAAGCTTGTGCTGCAAAGGCTTCATTCAGCTCGATCACATCCATCTGCTCTAAAGTCAGACCGGTTTGTGCCAACAGTTTCTTGATGGCCGGTGCAGGACCAAAGCCCATGATACTTGGTTCAACACCAACGACGGTTGAACCAATAATTTTGGCACGTGGTTTTAAACCGTGCTGAGCAACCGCTTCATCAGATGCGATTAAAAGAGCAGCCGCACCATCGTTAATACCAGACGCATTACCCGCCGTTACCGTCCCCTCTGCTTTCACCACAGGCTTCAGTTTTGCCAGAGCTTCTGCAGTGGTAGATGCACGCGGATGTTCATCAGTATCGACAACCACCGGATCGCCTTTACGCTGTGGAATGACTACAGGAATAATTTCATTTTTATAGAAACCTTTGGCCTGTGCTGCTGCAGTACGTTGCTGGCTGGTCAAGGCAAACTTGTCCTGGTCTTCACGGTTGATGTTGAACTGTTCCGCCAGATTTTCAGCCGTTTGCGGCATGGTTTCTACGCCGTACATTTCTTTCAGTTTCGGATTGATAAAACGCCATCCCATGGTGGTGTCTTCAATCTTCTGGCTACGGCCATACGCCGTTTCTGACTTGCCCATCACGAATGGGGCGCGTGACATGCTTTCTACACCACCAGCAATAATCAGATTCGCTTCACCGGCTTTAATCACACGTGCTGCCATTGCGATGGCATCCATCGATGAACCACACAGGCGGTTCACGGTCGTCGCTGGCACCTGATAAGGTAAGCCTGCAAGCAGAGAAGACATACGACCGACGTTACGGTTGTCTTCACCGGCCTGATTGGCACAGCCATAGATCACGTCATCGACCTGTTCCCAGTTCACACTTGGATTGCGCTCCATCAACGCTTTAATTGGCAGCGCACCTAAGTCATCTGCACGGACAGGCGCGAGGCCACCGGCATAACGACCGAATGGAGTACGGATGGCATCGATAATATATGCGTTTTTCATTGTGTATTTGCTCACATATTTAAAAGAAGAAAACTCCTCCCTTTTTAAAGGGAGGTTGGGAGGGATTTAATGAAGTAGTTTTATTCCTCAAATCCTCCCTAAATCCCTCCTTTAATAAAGGAGGGACTTCCCCTTAATTTGATTGAGTCGCATCAATCAGTTTGGCACCAGTCAATGACTGCAATTCTTCAAATGACAGACCTTCAACTTTCTCAATCACTTTCATCCCTTCAGACGTGACATCAATCACGCAAAGGTCAGTATAAATACGGTCGACACATTTCAAGCCAGTAGCCGGATACGTCAGTTCAGCCACGATTTTTGGCTCGCCTTTTTTGGTCACGTGGTCAGTCGTAATAAAGACTTTCTTCGCGCCCACAGCCAGATCCATCGCACCGCCGACTGCTGGAATTGCATCCGGTGCACCGGTATGCCAATTCGCCAAGTCACCATTTTCAGCGACCTGGAACGCGCCCAGTACGGCGATGTCTAAGTGACCGCCACGCATCATCGCGAAAGAATCACCATGATGGAAGAATGAACCGCCTTCAAGTAAAGTTACGAATTCTTTACCAGCATTAATCAGCTCAGGATCATGGTCTTCTTCAGCAGGAGGAGGACCGAAAGCCAACAGGCCATTTTCAGAATGCAGGAAGACGTCTTTATCGCTTGGCAGGTAGCTGGAAATCTTGGTCGGTAAACCAATACCGAGGTTCACATAAGCGCCATCAGGAATATCTTGTGCCACACGTTCAGCGATCTGGTCACGGGTCAGTTTGCTATAGCTCATTATTTATCTCCGATGCCAATTATTGTGCAGGTTTAACTTGAACAACGTGTTGAACAAAAATTCCCGGGGTGATGATGTGCTCTGGATCCAGTGCACCCAGTTCAACCACTTCAGAAACTTGAGCAATCGTCACATCAGCCGCCATCGCCATGATCGGGCCAAAGTTACGCGCAGATTTACGGTAGACCAGATTGCCCCAACGATCGCCTTTAGAAGCTTTAATTAAAGCAAAGTCAGCTTTAATCGGATTTTCTAAAACGTAGTCTTTACCTTCATAGTTCATGGTCGGTTTGCCTTCAGCCAGCAAGGTACCAAAACCGGTAGGGGTATAGATTGGACCTAGGCCCATACCTGCCGCTTGAATACGGCAAGCCAGATTACCTTGTGGCACCAGTTCCAGTTCAATCTTTCCGGCACGATAAAGCTCGTCAAATACCCAGGAATCAGACTGGCGTGGGAAAGAACAAATAATCTTGCGAACAGCACCAGCTTTAAGCAGTTTCGCCAGACCATAATCGCCATTACCGGCATTGTTGTTGACAATAATCAGGTCTTTAATACCCAATTCGATCAGACCATCAATCAGTTCAGCAGGCTGACCCGCTGTACCGAAACCACCGATCATGATGGTAGAACCGTCCTTGATCTGGGAGAGTGCTTCTTTCAATGATAATGAACTTTTATCTATCATAATCTGGTCCTTACATATCCTAAACTGATGGATGTCTTTAAACTCGTTTTGAATCTGATGCTGTAACCGGAACTGCGTTACGGTTTTTCTGTGACAGCAGAAAATGTGCTACCAGGCCAATGCAAATTCCCCAAAAGACTGAACTCAGTCCCAAGAAATGCATGCCGGAAGCAGTCGCTAAAAAGGTGATAAGCGCTGCATCACGTTGTGACTCTTTGCCCATGGCCACGGAAATGTTGGTGGCAATCGCACCGAGCAATGCCAGTCCTGCCAAAGCCGCAATTAATTCTTTGGGCATTAGGCTAAACAGCATGACAATGCTGCCGGCAAATAAGCCGCCTAAAATATAAAAAAGCCCATTCGCCACGCCGGCGATATAACGCTTTTCTTTCAGCTCGTGCGCGTCTTTGCCTAAACACAAAGCAGCTGTGATTGAGGCCAAGACAATCGTGATACCCCCCACACAGGCCACTGCAAGCGAGGCAATACTGGTTGCACTGATAATCGGCTTGGCTGGCATGTCATAACCACTGAGTTTGATAATCGCCATTCCCGGTAAAAACTGGCCCGATAGGCTGACCAGAATCAGGGGGAGGGCCAGATTCAGGGTTGAACTCCAGGTCCATTCCGGTGCAATAAATTGCGGAATCGCCAGACTGAAATCTGCCGTGACCGGGTTAATCTTGCCCAGCAGCATGCTTAAAACCACACCGGCAATCAGCACCCAGACCATGGCATAGCGTGGACTAAAACGCTTGGCCAGCAAAAATACCGCCAGCATGCCAAAGACGATATAGGGCATGGTATCGGTCGCGGTGAACAGCCCTAAACCAAACTGCAGTAAAATCCCTGCCATCATCCCGGCAGCCACTTCCTGAGGAATCCAGGACAGTAACTTGTCGAAATAACCGGTGATCCCAATGAAAAAAATCACCACAGCAGAGGTGATATAGGCAGCAACCGCTTCATTGAGTGAAATATCGGGAAACAGCGTGACTAATAAAGCCGTTCCGGGCGCAGACCAGGCGGTGACGACAGGTATTTTGTATTTAATTGATAAAAAGATACCTGCGAGCGCAGCACCAATAGAAATTCCCCAAATCCATGAAATCATCATGTCCGGGGAAACTTGGGCCTGCTGAGCCGCCTGGAAAAAAATGATCAGTGGCCCCGAATAGGAGATCAGGACTGCTAAAAATCCTGCAACAGTGGCTGAAATGGACCAATCATTTTTTAATGTCTGAAACAGGGTGTTCATTGGTGATGTGCCTCCTTGCGTCGAACCATGAGCCTGTTAAAAATCGTGATGATCAGGATTAGCCCTGATCACCACCACCGACCGGTACTACTGTACCTGTCATATAAGATGATTCATCCGAAGCCAAGAATACAATTGCATTCACTTGCTCCTGAATCGTACCGTAGCGTCCCATGAAAGTACGGTCAATGGTCTGATCAACCACTTGCTGCATCCATTGTTTTTCAGACTCAGTCAGTGGATTGGCATTGCGCGGTACTTTACGTGGCGGTGCTTCTGTACCACCCGTCGCGATTGCATTGACACGGATGCCGTCTTTGGCATGTTCAAATGCAAGGGAAGCGGTCAGGCCGTTCACACCACCTTTGGATGCTGAATATGGCACACGGTTAATGCCGCGTGTCGCAATAGAAGATACGTTTACAATGGTACCTTTCTGATTTTTAATCATTTCCGGAAGAACTGCGCGGCAGCACCACAGTGTCGGGAACAATGAACGGTTCACTTCCTTGATAATTTCTTCTTCAGAAAACTCCTCGAAAGGTTTCATCCAGATCGCGCCACCGACGTTGTTGATTAGCGCATCGACACGGCCATAAGTCTCAAGGGCTTTTTCAACGACTGATTGAGCACCAGCAAACGTTTCCAGATTGGCTTTGACGGTAATCGCATCACCGCCAGTCGCTTCAATTTCAGCCAGAACTTCTTCCACATAAGGGGAAAGGTCAGCCATGACGACTTGAGCACCTTCGCTCGCCACTTGCAGCGCGACACCACGACCGATGCCTTGCGCGGCACCGGTCACGATTACGACTTTATTTTCAAATCTTTGACGATTAGACATTGAACAAATTCCCTCTATTAGTTGGCAGAGAATTTTTCAAACAGGAAGCTTGCAGGTTTTACGCCTTCAGCATCCAGCCAGCCGCGAACCGCTTCAACCATTGGTACAGGGCCACACAGGTAGACATCTACATCACCGCCATTTAGCCATTCGTTTTCGATATGACCGGTGACATAGCCTTTACGCTCATGTGCAGATTCTGGGTTAGCAACTACTGTACGGTATTCGAACCACGGGAATTTGTCTTGCAGTTCGTTCAGTTTTTCAATCGCTACCAAGTCGAAATCATTGGTCACACCAAATACTAAACGCACTGGATGTTCTGAACCTTTTTCTTCCAGCACTTGCAGCATTGACATGAATGGTGCAATACCTGTACCACCAGCCAGCATCAAGACAGGACGGGTCACAGGGCGCAGGTAGAAGCTACCAAATGGACCAGTAAAGGTCATTTTGTCGCCAGCTTGGGCATTTTTGCTCAAGAATTCACTCATTTTCCCATTCGGTACATTACGTACTACGAAACCAGTCAGACGATTACCCGGTTTTGAGCTGAATGAATAAGAACGGGTCTCTGTGGTGCCTGGAATTCCGACATTGACATATTGACCTGCTAGGAAGTGAATGTCTGGTTGACCTTCATCTAACTGGATATCAAAAGTAATGGTTGAATCAGACAGGTTTTCGACACGAGCCAGCGTACCCTGGAATTCATGAATTTCAGTTTTGCAAACTTCTGAAGAGGCCTGAATCTGGAACACTGCATCTGAAGTCGGTTTACATTGACAAGCCAGAATATAGCCTTCAGCGGCTTCTTCAGGTGTTAGTGCATCTTCAATATAGGTTTCTTCAGGCATGTCAAATGAACCTGATTCACAAAACGCACGACACGTTCCACAAGCACCATCACGGCAGTCCAAAGGAATATTGATCTTTTGACGGTAAGCTGCGTCTGACAGGGTTTCTCCGTCAGAAACAGAAATAAAACGTGTAACGCCATCTTCAAATTGAAGTGCAACATTGTGGTTTGACATGGCTGAATATCCTATATAAATCTTTGTAACTGAGCCTTTCAGCCAATTTTCCATCTGACCGAAAGGCATAACCTGGCTGTATAAACAGTCTTAGAGGTGATAAATGTCGATAACCTGGTTGATGTAATCGTTTTTCAGTACCACATATTTGCTTAAAATCTGCGGTTTATCGCCTGAGAAATCAATTTCATAACGAGACATACCGAAGTAGCTGTAACTTGTTTTGTAACGGAAGCTCAAAGTATTCCAGTTAAAACGTACAGTCACTTTGTCGCCATCACGTTCAACAATTTCAATATTGCTAAGGTTATGGCAGGTACGTGTATCCGGCATGGTTGCAGATGAACGTTCAGTCTTGATCCGGAACACGCGATCTTCTAAACCTTGACGGTCTGGATAGTAAATCAACGAGATTTCAGACTGCGGATCTGTGGTCAGCTTGTCATCATCATCCCAAGCTGGCATCCAGAAAGATGCAGTAGGAGCATAACAAGTTAACCAGTCATCCCATTGTTCATCATCTAAAAAGCGGGCTTCTTGATACAGGAACTGAGCAATATTTTCTAAAGTGATGTCGCTCATGCGTTTTCTCCTTCAGTTGATGCTGCAATTTCTTTCTCAGTCGCAATACCTTTTTTGATCAATTCTAACCAGTACTGGTGCTGAGACAGGTATAGACCTTCATCTTCAGTTTTAATACCAGACAGTTTTGGTTTTAAACCGATTTCATTGGCAGCATCATCCGGACCTTGAATCCAGTGTTTAGAACCACGGCACATGTCGTTCCATTCCAGCGCGATACCTGCATAACCTGCCTGACAGGCACGGAATTCTTCAAGATCGTCTGGGGTTGCCATACCTGAAGCGTTAAAGAAATCTTCATACTGACGGATACGACGGGTACGCGCTTCAGGCTCTTCGCCTACAGGTGCGATACAGTAGATCGTCACTTCAGTTTTATCGACAGAAATCGGGCGCAGGACACGGATTTGTGAACCGAACTGATCCATGAAATACACATTTGGATAGATACACAGGTTACGTGAACGTTCGATCATCCACTTCGCCATAGCTTCGCCATATTGCGCAGTGTATTCATCTTTCTTGGCAAAGTTAGGACGGTCTTCCGGGTTAGCCCATTGCGTCCAAAGCAGCATGTGACCGTGTTCAAAGCCGTAAGAACCACCGCCTTGCTTGCCCCATGCACCTGCGCTCATGGCACGGATGTTATCGCCAGCTTCTTTTTCTTTACGTTGCTGAGTCGTTGCAGCATAGTTCCAGTGTACAGCAGACACGTGATAACCATCAGCACCGTTTTCAGCAGTCAACTTCCAGTTACCTTCATAGGTATAAGTCGAAGCACCACGTAAAACTTCCAGACCTTGTTCAGACTGATCCACGATCATGTCAATGATTTTGGTTGCTTCACCCAGGTATTCTTCCAGAGAAGGAACATCCGGATTCAAGCTGCCGAACAGGAAACCTTTATAGTTTTCAAAACGGGCAACCTTTTTCAGGTCATGTGAACCGTCTTTGTTAAAGCAGTCTGAATATCCCGCTTCAGCCGGATCTTTAACTTTTAATAACTTACCTGAGTTATTGAACGTCCAGCCATGGAATGGGCAAGTATAAGTTGCTTTATTGCCTTTCTTGTTACGGCACAATTGTGCACCGCGATGCGAACAGGCATTGATCATGGCATTCAGTTCACCTTGACGGTTACGTGCAATGATGATCGGCTGACGACCCATATAGGTCGTATAGAAGTCGTTATTGTTTGGAATCTGGCTTTCATGTGCCAGATAAACCCAATTGCCTTCAAAGATGTATTTCATCTCAAGGTCAAACAGGGCCTGGTCTGTAAATACTGAACGGTGTAGTTTAAATTCACCAGATTCATAGTCATCCACCAGTAGTTCGTCAATGCGGTCTAAATGGCTGGTGTTAATTACGGGAATACGAGGCATGTCCTTTCTCCGACTTTCCAGGGGGGAAGTCAGCGGGATATATCTCAAGGCATATCCCGCTTCTTAATGTATTAAGCGCTAGCGCGGCGACGATCAACTTCAGTAGAAGGTGCGTCTTGTTTCTCTTTCACAAGTTCAATATCAAATTGAATGTGTTTGAAAGGACCGTTGAGACCACGTTTTGCAATTTCAGCTTCATCAGTCACGTCAACCGCAGTTGCAACCAAGCCTTCACGAGTAGCGAATGCAAAGTCATCCCACAGGTATTGGTCGCCTTCAATATTGAATTGAGTAGTCAGCTTGCGGTAACCCGGTGCAGATACGAAGTAATGTACGTGCGATGGACGGTTACCATGACGGCCTAACTTGTCCAGTACAAACTGAGTTGTACCTTCTGGAGGGCAGCCATAACCTACTGGCATTGTCGTCAATGCAGTATATTGACCATCGGCAGCGGTAATGATGCTGCGACGCAAGTTAAAGTCAGACTGTGACTTGTCAAAGAATGAGTAGTTGCCCAGGCTGTTTGCATGCCAGATTTCAACTTTGGCACCTTCAACACGGTTGCCGTCAGTATCCGTCACTGTACCTTCAATGATCAGCGTCGGGATTTTGCCTTCTTCAGAACCATCATCCATACGTGCAAAGCTTACAGTTTCAGGTGCGCCAGCGACATAAAGTGGACCTTCAATCGTACGTGGCGTACCGCCAGTAATGCCTGCTTTAGCATCCGCTTCATCAGCACGTAAGTCTAGGTAGTGCTCCAGACCCAAACCTGCAGCCAATAAACCTAATTCGTTCGCTTGGCCGGCATCAGTAAAGTATTCCAGCCCTTTCCACAGTTCTGACTGGGAAATATCAAGATCTTCGATCGCTTGGAAAAGGTCACCCAATAAACGCACAACAACTTGTTGTACACGTTCATCTACAGGACCTGTCGCTGTATCAACGTTCATTTGCTTAACTAATGCATCAATTTCTTGGCGATTCATACTATTGCTCCTAAAGTATGTCTTTCATCTTTTAGTGGCGCACTTTTTTAGCTTTCATTGGCTGGCTAAATCTGGCTGGCCACAATCCTTGTTGAGGTACCCTCTGTTTTCGATTTGGAAGAGGAATCCGGTGACTCCCAATCCGCTCATTCAATCAACTGTCGTCATCTCGAACTGAAGATGGGTGACGGTTTAATGCCATTACTTCAATGTTCATATAAGGATAGAGAGGCAAGCCTTGTAACAGGTTGTGCAACTCTTCATTGCTTTCAACATCAAAAATACTGATGTTTGAGTACTGGCCCGTGATGCGCCAGATATGACGCCATTTGCCTTGACGCTGCAATTCCTGTGAATAAGCCTTTTCAACAGCCTTAATTTCGTTTGCCTGTTCAACTGGCAGATCACGTGGAATGTTTACATCCATACGTACGTGAAAAAGCATGGGTTTCTCCTAATTACTGACGACGCAAGTTGTCAATCTTGTTTTCATCCAACTCAATCCCCAGACCTGGCCCTTTCGGAATCTCAAGTTCAAAGTTTTGATAGTTGAGCGGGGTTTTCAAAATATCTTCAGTCAGCAGTAGAGGACCAAACAGCTCGGTACCGAACGCCAGACTTTCAAAAGTAGAGAACACATGTGCCGAAGCAATCGTGCCCACAGGGCCTTCCAGCATGGTGCCGCCATACAGGTCAATACCTGCAAGTTTGGCAATCTTGCCTACTTCACAACCTTCAATCAGGCCACCCGACTGGGCAACTTTGACTGCAAAAACAGATGAACCGTTTTGTTTGGCAATCTCATACGCTGAGTGCGGGCCCATTAACGATTCGTCTGCCATGATGGCAACATCAAAACGTCGGGTCAGACGGCGCATGGCATCCAGGTTATCAATTGCACATGGCTGTTCAATCAGATCAACACCGCCATCTTGCAATAACTGAATGCCTTTAATCGCTTCCAGTTCTGACCAGGCACGGTTCACATCCACACGGATTGAAACGTCTTTGCCTAAGGCTTTCTTAATTGCCAGCACATGTTCAACATCTTCTTCTACCGGACGCGAACCGATTTTGAGTTTGAAAATGTTGTGACGTTTTGCCGCAACCATTTTCTCTGCTTCCGCAATATCTTTTTCGGTATTGCCAGAAGCCAATACCCAAAGAACTGGAATACTGTCACGTAAGCGACCACCGAGGACTTCGCTTAATGGCAAACCTAAACGTTGTGCCTGAATGTCTAAAAGTGCAGTCTGAATCGCACATTTGGCAAAACGGTTACCATTAATATTCTTTTTGATTGCTTGTAATGTCTGTGCAACATTTAAACCGGATAATGTTTTTAAAAGAGGCGCAAAATAAGTTTCAATATTAACTTTTACGCTTTCCGGGCTTTCATCACCATAACCTAAGCCACCGATAGTTGTTGCTTCACCCCAACCGATGTAACCATCTTCAGTGGTGATTTTGACCAATACCAGGGTCTGGGTTTGCATCGTCGCCACTGCCATCTTGTGAGGGCGAATGGTTGGAATTTCTACCAGCAAGGTTTCAACTGACTTATACATAATTACGCTTCACATTCTTGCTTTAATGTTTTGACTTGATATACCTTAAAAGAATAATTTTGATTGGTCTAAGATCGATTTAGCATTTTTTTATACTTTAAAGGTATGCAGGAATATGGAACTCAGGCATTTGCGTTACTTTGTCGCAGTCGTCGAAGAACAAAGTTTTACCAAGGCGGCAGAAAAACTGTTTATTGCTCAACCACCTTTAAGCAGACAAATACAAAATCTGGAACAGGAACTGGATATTCAGCTCTTTGAAAGAGGTAGCCGACCGCTTAAGACCACAGAAGCAGGTCAATTCTTCTACCAGCATGCGGTTAAACTTTTGTCTAATGCGGAAGAAATAAAATCGATGACCAAACGGATTGGTATCGCGGATCGCACCATTAGTATTGGTTTTGTTGGCTCGTTATTGTTCGGTTTGCTATCGCGTATTGTGTTTTTATTTAAGCAGCAACATCCCCAGCTCAAAATTGAGATGGTTGAAATGAATACTTCAGAGCAGATTCAGGCACTTAAGGAAGGGCGGATTGATGTCGGTTTTGGACGCTTGAGAATTTCAGATCCAGCAGTGAAACGGGTGTTGCTGCGTGAAGAAAGACTCATGGTCGCTGCGCATTCCAGCCATTTTCTCTCGCAACGAGATGGCGTGAACCTAGCTGAACTGGTGGATCAGCCACTCTTTTTATACCCGAATAATGGTAAGGCAAATTTTTCGACCCAGGTGCGCGGTATATTTTCCGAGTATGGACTAGAGCCGAAAAATATCCGTGCAGTCAGTGAATTGCAACTGGCGCTGGGTTTTGTGGCTGCTGGAGAGGGTGTTTGTATCGTGCCGGAAAGTGCCCAGAATATTCGTCTGGCACATTTAAACTTTATCCCTTTATTAGATGAATTTGCGGTCAGTCCGGTCTTTATGGCGATGCGCAATATGGATGAAAGCGAATACATTCGTTACCTGTTTGATGCTGTGTATCAAGTCTATGATCTTGAAGCGCTAAAATACGATCGATCGGTATTTTAATCGCTAAAAATCGTGTGAATGATATAGCACCAAAAACCGATGAGGACGTGATAAAAACAACCTGTTTTAGAAAACATAATGATTGAGTAATATATTTATTAATTAATTGAATAGTTTAATTTGACCCAGACCTTATAGGTATAAAGCCATGCCTATTCAGTTTTAGACATTTTTTCCTATTTTCTGCATTGTGAGCAGCATAAGTTGAACTTCACAATTAGGAGGTGGAGATGTCTACAAATAAAGTGAATATAAATACGCTGATTGATGAAGCGAAATTCACACCCTTTCATTGGGGCGTTTTGATCTGGTGTTTGCTGATTATTATCTTTGACGGTTATGACCTGGTCATCTATGGGGTGGCATTGCCGCTGCTGATGCAAGAATGGTCGCTAAGTGCGGTACAAGCGGGAATGCTGGCCAGTACAGCCTTATTCGGGATGATGTTTGGTGCCATGAGTTTCGGTACTTTATCCGATAAACTTGGCCGTAAAAAAACCATCATGATCTGTGTGGCGATTTTTAGTGGATTTACCTTTATCGGTGCCTTTGCTACATCACCAGTCGAATTCGGAATTTTACGTTTCCTGGCTGGCCTTGGAATTGGCGGTGTCATGCCTAACGTCGTGGCATTGATGACCGAATATGCGCCTAAACGTATCCGCAGTACGCTGGTTGCCCTGATGTTTAGTGGTTATGCCATTGGCGGGATGACTTCTGCGTTATTAGGTGCATGGTTGGTGCCACAATTTGGCTGGAAAATCATGTTCCTGCTTGCAGGCGTTCCATTGCTCATCTTGCCGATTCTATGGAAATATCTGCCAGAATCCCTGATGTACCTGACGAACAAACAACAGACGGCTCAAGCACACGATATTATTCAAAAGATCTCTCCGACACAGGTCATCACCAGTGACACCCTTTTTGTACTGAATGAAGTACAAAAAGGGGATGAGGCACCATTAAAAGCACTCTTTCAACAAGGCCGTAGCTTCAGTACCTTTATGTTCTGGCTGGCATTCTTTATGTGCCTGTTGATGGTCTACGCCTTGGGTAGCTGGTTGCCAAAACTGATGATTCAGGCAGGTTACTCGCTGGGTGCAAGTATGATCTTCCTGTTCGCCCTGAATATTGGTGGAATGGTGGGTGCCATTGGTGGTGGATATCTCGCAGATAAATTCCATATCAAAAAAGTGCTGACTATCATGTTCTTATGCGGTGCCATTGCATTAATTCTGCTTGGCTTTAACAGTCCGCAATTCGTGCTGTATACCTTGATTGCTGTGGCAGGTGCTGCAACGATTGGCTCACAAATTCTGCTCTATACCTTCGTGGCGCAGTATTATCCATCGACGGTACGTTCTACCGGTATGGGTTGGGCATCAGGTATTGGACGTATTGGTGCGATTGTTGGGCCGGTACTCACTGGTGCTTTATTAACCATGAATTTACCGCATCAAATGAACTTCTTTGCAATTGCGATTCCTGGCGTAATCGCTGCGCTGGCAATTTTCCTGGTGAACTTAAAAACTTCCGTAGATGGCCAAGCCCTTGCAACACCTGATGTGAAGCCGAATCCATTGGCAAAAGAAGCGACACATTAAGTTAGATTTCAATCAATAAAGATAATATTCCCAATGATATAGATCGCCATCGTAACGGGTGGTGATCTGTTGCTAGAATCGAAACGCATAATAAAAAGCGAGTTTAGGATGAACACGACACAATTATTTAATCAACCAACAATCACATTCAAACGCACAGTTCTGATGAGCATGATGGCAATGAGTTTAGGGGGCATCAGCTTGTCGACTCAAGCACAAACCTCAGCTCAGTCGAATCAGCAGGAAATTGAACAACTGCGCCAGGAAGTTCAGGCTCTACGCGCACTGGTTGAGCAACAGCAAAGACAAACGGCTGTGGTCACTGCACATGTTGCAGCAACACCTGCTCCAGCAAGCAAACCCGTCATGAAAATTGCCAGTGGTGCCGAATTTAATCTTTATGGAAATATTCGTGCCGATGCCTCTTATCAGGCTGAAGGTGGTTCAGCAGCACGTATGTATAACCAGATTAATGCTGTACCTTTAGAAGGTGTCGGTGAGCGTAGTGATGAATTTAAATCTACTCTGGCTGCAACCCGTTTAGGCATGGATTTTAAGGCACCAGTCGGTGCTGGAGATAAAGCTTTAAGCGGTAAAGTTGAAGTAGATTTTCTGGGTGGCGCAAGCTTTGATAACTTGCGTATCCGTCATGCTTATATCAGCTATGCCAACTGGTTGATCGGTCAAACCTGGTCGAACTTTGCAGTGCCAGATTATATTCCGGAAACTGTAGATGCATTAGTTTATGTTGGCGGTTCAATTAAACGGACGCCACAAGTTCGTTATACCAGCACAATCAGTCCTGAAACCAATCTGGTACTGGCAGTTGAAGACCCAAAAGATCCAAATCCGGGCATAAAGCAACGCTTACCTGCTTTAACAGCACGTTTAAATCATAAATTTGCTGATAATCTTAGCGTCAGTGCCCGTGCCATGGGGAATGAAAAGCGCGTAAATGAAGACGAAGAAATGGCATGGGGTGTAGGACTTGGGGCAAAATATGATGTTGTGCCGGGTACAACGCTTAAAGCCGATTACTATCATGTTAAAGGTGATAGTAGTTTTGTGTCTTATGCAAATACGGGTGTGATTACCGCTGCAAATGGCGATTTATTACAAAGCGAATTTGATTCAATTTCAGTCGGTCTAACCCAGCAGTTTAATGACAAATTGCGTGGTACATTGGGTTATGGCTATATGAACTTTAGTAATGATCAAGACTATGTTAATGCACTAATCGCCTCAACTCCTGCGGATGCGACACAATCTAATGCGACCAAGGCTAATAAAGACTTATGGCAAGCTTGGGCTAACGTGTTCTATAGCCCAACCAAGCCTTTAAGTTTCGGTCTGGAATATGTATATGGTGAACGTGAGGCATTAGGTGCAGCCACGAATGGCAGCACTAAAGGTGAAGATAACCGTATTAATGCGGTGGCTATTTACAACTTCTAAGACTTCTTTTGCATAAGATAGTCTGATCTGTAACAGAAGCGTGGATGAATTAATCCGCGCTTTTGCTATTTTGAAGAATGGTTTCTGCCAGCAGATTGACTGCATCTTCAATCTGGGCTGTCCATTCAAACGAACAATTCAGGCGAATATAATGTTGGCTTGCAGGCTCAGGCTTAAACAGCAGTGCAGGGGCAATTGAAATATGTTGTTGAAGTAATTGTTCATAGAGCTGCTGGGCATCGACTTCTTTAGGCAACTCAATCCAGAGAAAATAACCACTGGAATAATAGTAAATTTCACAGATGCTTCCCAAACGCGCTTTGAGTTCCTGATAAAATTTCTTTTTATATTTTTCCAGATGCTGCCTTAAATGCCGCAAATGTTTTTCATAATAATGATGTGAAATAAATTCGACCAGCGCATTTTGAAGTAAGGGACTGACCGTTAAAGTGCTCATGAGCTGTAAGTGCTGAATGGCATCGGAAAATGGGCCGGCATACACCCAACCGACGCGTGCACCCATCCCCAGCGTTTTCGAAAATGAGGCGCAGTGCAAAACCATCTGATGCCGATCAAAATATTTAACGGGTAGCGGTTTGGATGAACCATAATTTAATTCCTGATAAACATCATCTTCGATTAAATACACCTGATATTCATACAAGAGTTCCGCAATTCTTTGTTTGATTTCAGAACTGACGGTAAAGCCAATCGGATTATGGGCATTCAGCATCAGCCAGCACACCTTAATCGGGTACTGTTTTAAAGCCTGTTCAAATGATTCCAGATCAAAGCCAAACTGTGGATGTTCCGGAATCGTAATCACCTGTAATCCCAGACGCTCGGCTGCCTGCCAGGCACCATAAAATATGGTTTGCTGTAGCAGAATAAAATCACCGGGTTGGGTTAAGGCCTGTAAAGACAGATTCAATGCTTCTAGTGCACCGGATGTAATGACAATGTCATCTTGATTGCAGGTAACTCCTTGTAATTGATAACGGTTAGCAATCAGTTGCCGCAAGTTCTGATTGCCGGGCGGCATATGATTCTGGTTGTTATAACTGCTTTTTCTTTTGGCCTGCTGCGCCAGAATCTGCATAAATTTGGCGTTATATAACAGCTCTGCATTGGGAAAGGCAGAACCAAAAGGCACAATCTCTGCTGACTGAGTCGATTTTAAATAATTAAATACCACCGAATTGATTTGAATTTTAGGATTTAAACCAATCTGGGCGGACTGTTTGCTATTGAGCAGAGCTTGAGTGTGTTCTGCAACGTAATAGCCCGATTTGTCTTTGGCATAGACCAGACCTTGTGCTTCAAGTTCCTGGTAAGCATTGAGTACCGTCATCAGGCTATAACCAGATAATTGGGTCTGTTCGCGAAGTGAAGGCAATTTTTCATGTGCCTTCCATACACCGTTTTCAATCATCTGACGGATATTCTGTGCCAGTTTTTCAGACTTATACATACACTTTCTTGAACTAAAACTGTTCTAATTATTTTGATTTATAGCACATTTTAAGGTACTTAATATAACAAAAGGGAGGAAGAGGAGTGTTGTCATTCTATTTTTTAAGCTTGAGTCTTGATGCACGACAATTAAAGTGAAAATCAGATCTCAGATTTTCTGTGTAAATTTTATCTCTACGTAAATCGTATTCCCATTTTTATACGCCTCAGTCACTTGGCTTAATTTGTCACAATTCGATACTTACAAAGTTAGATTTCCTTGCTAAATTCGATCCACATGATGATAAAAAGTAAGTTACGGTTTCAGATCGAGCCATCATGCAACTATAACAACGATACGCAAATACGGACCAATAACAAGCACAAAGGAGTGGAGAATGCTCGGAAATATGATGTTTCAGCCTTTACTGATCAGCAGCATGATTGAACATGCAGGACGCTATCATGCCGATACCGAGGTAATTTCCAAAAATACCGATACCACTATTACAGTGACCAATTGGGGAGAAATTCATCAAAACTCGAAACGTTTTGCCAATGCATTACAACAACTCGGCTTGGCGCAGGGAGATCGGGTCGCGACCATTGCCTGGAATAATCATCGCCATTTAGAGTCCTGGTATGCCATTTCTGGCAGCGGCTTAGTCTGTCATACCATTAACCCGCGCTTATTTCCGGAACAGCTGATTTTTATTATCAATGATGCTGCGGATCGCGTGGTGCTGTTTGATAAAACATTTGTCCCTTTAATTAAAGCCGTGAAAGCGCTGTTGACCTCGGTCGAGCATTTTATCTGTCTGGATGCGGCTGATCCGGCAGTTAGAGAAGCGATTCCAGAAGTTCAGTTTTATGATGATCTGATTGCCGGCCAAAATGCAGATTTTGAGTGGCCAATAATTGATGAAAACTCAGCAAGCTCTCTGTGTTATACCTCGGGAACTACGGGCAATCCCAAAGGTGTGCTGTTTAGCCATCGCTCTACGGTATTACATAGCTATGCCATCATTTTACCTGATTCCTTAAATGTCTCGGCTGCCGACATTATGTTGCCTGTGGTGCCGATGTTCCATGTGAATGCGTGGGGCACACCGTATGCCGCTGCGATGGTGGGATGCACTTTGGTCCTTCCTGGACCGGGTCTGGATGGTGCCAGTCTAGTTAACCTGATTGATACTTATCAGGTTTCGGTAGCACTTGGTGTACCAACCATCTGGCAGGGGTTGATTGCCGCCGCAAACCATTCAGGTTCCAAATTGGAAAGCCTAAAACGAAATGTAGTGGGTGGATCGGCATGCCCACCGGCGATGCTAAGAGCTTTCAAAGAACAGTTTAATTGTGAAACGATCCATGCCTGGGGCATGACGGAAATCAGTCCACTGGGTACGGCAAATCAGCTCAAGACCAAACATTTGCATCTGTCTGATGAAGAAAAATTACAGATTCGTCTGTCTCAAGGCCGTCCGCCATTCGGGGTTGACCTACGTTTGACTGATGCAGAAAAAGGGACGCATGAAATTGAACGTGATGGACAGACCACAGGAAATTTACAGGTCAAAGGGCATTGGGTCATCAGCCACTATTTCGGCAAGGAAGAGTCAGCTTTGACTGCTGACGGTTGGTTTGATACCGGTGATATTGCTACGCTGGATCAGGATGGTTTTATGAAACTCAGTGATCGTTCTAAAGATCTAATCAAGTCTGGCGGAGAATGGATTTCATCGGTGGAGCTGGAAAATATTGCCATGGGACATCCGGAAATTGCGATGGCTGCCGTGATTGCCGCCCAGCATCCTAAATGGGATGAGCGCCCGGTATTGATTGCCATTAAAAAGCCGGACAGCCAGCTAAGTGAGATTGATCTGCTGGAATATTATGCAGACAAGGTAGCCAAATGGCAGATTCCAGACCGAGTCGTATTTGTTGATGCGATTCCACTCAGTGGTACTGGTAAAATGCTGAAAAAAGATCTGCGTGAATTATATGGGACTATTCTTTTGGAGCAGTCAGCAGGTTAAAGCGTCATTTAATCTGAAAATTCCTACATGAAGTCAAAAAACTGATCTCGAATAGAGATCAGTTTTTTTATGTACAGGCTAAGCAGCGTTGTCTGTTTAAAAATGCTTTTTCTCAATCCATATCGCCTTGATCGATACTTTTAGATGATATTGTCCGACAAAAAGTCATATTATATGGCTTAGGCACATAATTTGACCTGTATTGACATGGTCTGAATGTGAGAATTCTTTATCCTGAGCAATATAATAATTAGACAGTTGTACATTAATAAAACTGTCTGCGGATAAGGGGATAAAAATGACAAGCATGCCAACCTATCAGCCGCATTGGATCCGGGAAGATTTCATTGATTTTATTGGTGAAAAAATCCATCCAACCTGGGCAATTAAAAAAGTTAAGGCTGCCGTTATGGGCATTCAAGCCATCAGCCCTGACTTTTTCAAAATTCACTTACGTCCAAATCATAATTTTAAAGCCAAGTCATTTCAGGCCGGCCAGAATATTGCAGTGACTGTTAGACTCGATGGCATACGACATCAGCGACATTATTCTGTGGTGACGGTATTGAAAAATGGTGATCTGATCATTGCGGTTAAACAGCAGGGTAAAGTGTCACGTGCCTTAAGTCTGATGCAAATTGGTGCGGTGGTTGAAATATCTCAGCCCCAAGGTGAGTTCACATTGCAAAAATCCACCCAGCCGATTTTATTCCTGGCTTCAGGTAGTGGTATTACCGCCATTTACTCCTTGCTGCAAAAAGCAGTCATTCAGTCTCTGGAACAGATCGACCTGATTTATTTCACTCGAGATGATGCCTTTCATGCTGAACTGAAAACATTGGCTCTTATGCATCCAAACTTGAAATATCACCATTTCAATACCGTGGAACACCAGCAGCATCTGACGCAGAGCTTATTACAAAAGCTGGTGCCAGACTTTGCAGAACGAAAAATTTATGCTTGTGGCTCCGCCGGGATGATGAAGGCCGCACTTCGCATCGTTGATAAACTGGAATTGAAATCCAATTTTCATTGGGAATATTTCCAGATTGTGGTCGATGAAAAAATTAAAGCACAGCCGGTACGGTTTTTAAGATCGCAGCAGGAATTTCAAGCCCAGTCCAACTTACTGGAAAGTGCCGAAAAATCCGGCTTGAGACCAGCGCATGGCTGCCGAATGGGTATCTGCAATACCTGTTCCTGTACCAAAGTCAGTGGTTCGGTACGAAATGTCCTGACCGGTGAAATTGATCATGGTAATAATACCCAGATCAAACTGTGCATTTCTCAGGCAGTGAGTCCTGTGGTGATTAATTTATAAACCATTGATAAGCCATTAATTAAACTATAAGAAGGTGCTCCCATGAATATGCAAATTGATTTTAAACGACATAGCAAAAGCCAATTTCTCAGTCCGGAACAGATTGAGGAATTCGGTGCCAAAGTCGATGCAATCCGCCGCGAGGTCATGGATGATCTGGGGGAAAAAGACGCCGAATATATTTATAAAATCCGCAACTTTGTCCGCTATAGCGAAATTGCCTCGCGTGGCATGCTGATGTTTGCCGGCTGGTTGCCACCGGTATGGCTGGCAGGGACAGGTCTGCTCGGTCTTTCCAAAATCGTGGAAAATATGGAACTCGGCCACAATGTCATGCATGGCCAGTTCGACTGGATGAATGATCCGAGTCTGAACGGAGCGACCTATGACTGGGATACGATTTCAACCGGCGATGACTGGAAATACACGCACAACTATATTCATCATACTTATACCAATATTGTCGGGATGGATCATGATGTGGGTTATGGGCTGATTCGAGTCAGTGAATCGCAAAAGTGGGAACCACGCTTTCTGTTCAATATTCCACTGGGCATTCAGTTAATGGTATTTTTCGAATGGTATGTTGGCCTGCAACGCCTGCATCTGGAAGATGTGATTGCCTATAAAACCAAGACCTGGAAAGAAGTCTGGGAAGAAGCAGCACCTTTACGCCAGAAAATGCGACGTCAGGTGTTAAAAGATTATGTATTTTTCCCGCTCATTGCCGGCCCAAACGCCATTCCGGTATTTACCGGAAATGCGGTGGCCAATGTGATTCGCAGTCTATGGGCTTCTGCCGTCATTTTTAACGGTCATTTCACTGAAGATGCTGAAACCTTTGAAATGGACAATACCGACAATGAAACCCGTGCCGAGTGGTATTTACGCCAGATTCGCGGTTCGAGCAATTTTAGTGGAACAACTTGGCTACATATCTTGAGTGGTAATTTGAGTCATCAGATTGAGCATCATCTATTCCCGGACATGCCCGCCAATCGCTATGCGCAGGTTGCGCCAAAAATCAAAGCGCTCTGTGCAGAATATGGCATTCACTATAACGAAGCCAGCTTCATGAAACAGTTTTCTACAGTGTGGGTAGGTCTGGCTAAATGTTCTCTACCGAATCACTGGACTGAGCAGGTGGTTGAAAAAACCCATGCTGCCAAATCTGTATTCAACTACTTTAAAGCGAAACTATTGTCATAATTCTTAAGTGTTACTTATTCACCATTTTGGTACTCCTCAATAGATTTGGATGGTCTATTGAGGAATTTTTTTTAAGTTTTATCAGATTTAATATCATTAGAATAATCCTGTTTATGAATAAAATATGGATACAGATTTCAAAAAATGACGAAAGCAAAACAGATCCAGTACTGCTGAAACGCTTTGCCTACAACAACCTGCTTCAGCTCTAAAGGCTTCTCTCTATAATGGCCGCGTCGTTACACTCAAGGTCTCAGTTTTGAAACATCTTAAATATTTTTCAGCAATTCCATTATTAGTACTTTTAACTGCTTGTAACACCACTGAAGCACCCGCACCAGATTATCAGGGCAACTGGAAAAACACCGTGGAAAATCCAAAACTTGAAAATATTCTGGTTATTTCAAAAAATGGTGAAAATTATCTGATTACCAATACGATCAAAGATAAGGAAACCGGTAAAACCGAGAAAAAGAATCCAATGCCCGCTGCAGTGAACGAAAATGGCATGCTTCAGTTGAACGCAGGTGCAGGTATGGTCGATTTTGCAATCGATGAGAAAACCGGAAATCTGGTTGGTTCAGGCTCAATCTATAAAAAAGCCAAATAGTCAGCAAGATTTTTAAGCCACAAATAGTATTCAAGATGTCATGAACAAGGATGCTTCATGGCATCTTTTTTAGTGGATGTTGTTATTGAATGAACTTAATAATTCAGCAAAATTTTCGACATAATAATTTGCTTTGGCTTTGATCAAATCTATTTCATGAGCGGAGTGCTGGTCATAAATTGCCACTACCTCGATGCCCGCATGATTTGCTGCTTCTATACCGACTAGAGAGTCTTCAATAATTAGACATTCCTCAGGTCGAAGGTTAAAGGCTTGCAAAATATTCAGATAAACTTCGGGATGAGGTTTAATGTTCTGGACATTTTCACGGGTGAGAATCAAGAAAAAGTCCTCATCAAAGCTGATTTTAGAATTAATATTTCGATTGTTATCCTGATAGCGCTGTACATTGAATAAACTGGTGGTGGTAGTCAAAGCCAGTGATATCTGTTGCTGTTTTAAAGCCTGAATCAGGAGGTCTGCCTGAGGTTTTAACTCGACGATATGATCCAGAAAATGTCGGGAAATTTTATAACGACGATTTTTTACTTCTTCTTTAGTTGGTTCAAAACCGTATTGTTCTTTTAAAAATCCACAATATTCCAGATAAGGATCTGGTCTATGTCTCAAGGCGGTAAGTTGAAGATCGCGCTGTTGCTGAATCTCATGTAAATCGACTTTTCTGTTGGAGAGCTCATCAATCAGGGCTGCATCGACCTGATTCCAGATGCCTACAGAATCAATCAACGTACCATCCAGATCAAAACAGACCAGCTTTTTATCCTGAAACATATAAGATTTCTCTGTATTTTTACCATTTATTGGGTGTGGCTGAGTATATCGCATACGATTTAAATGTTTAACTGACCTGAGCAAACCGGGCTGGAAATTTTGCGTTGAGGTACTTGTTGAGGTACTTTTTAATGGATTTATTCATCTGGCAAAAGTATTTTTTTCGGAAAATTACAGCGAGTTTAATCCTGAAAATAGTTGCGAAGTGTTATATTTTAATCTGACCCTCAATAGACTTATGCGGATGAAAGACCTGTCCGAATGATGAGAAAGTTAAAGGAAATGTATTTCTGTGTTTGAACTTGACTGTAAATTGCTCAGTATTTTTTATTATGTCTATAAATTTAAAAACGTATCTCAGGCAGCCGATCATTTAGATATGAGCCAGCCAGCGGTGAGCAATCTGCTGAATAAAATTCGCCAGCATTATGGTGATCCTTTATTTTTACGTATTGGCAATGAAATGCTGCCGACAGACCTGTCCAAACAGCTCTTTCCCTTGGTCAGCGAAGCACTGAGCAAAGTTGAAGCCATTAATAACTTTACTATCAATTTTGATCAGGTCACTTCACAGCAGCGCTTTACACTGGCAATGACTGATGTATCGCATCTGGTACTGTTGCCAAAAATTTCACAGTATCTGAAGCAGCATGCGTCCCATATCCGTCTGAATGTGCGTCCGATTACGTCAGAAACCAGCTATCAAATGGCCAATGGTGAGATTGATCTGGCTTTAGGTTTTTTGCCGAATCTGGAAAATGGTTTCTATCAGCAGAAATTGTTTGAACAGTATTATGTGGTGATTGCAGCCAAAGACCATCCGCGGCTCACGGATGATAGCATCACGACCGAAGAGTATTTACATGAAACCCATATCGATATTGATGCCGGGATGGGGCATTACCATATTGAAAATGAATTGCTGAATCTGGAACTTAAGCGTGACATTCTAATGCGTCTGCCAAGTTATCTGGGAGTCGGACTGGTAGTGCAGGAAACCGATGCGATTGCGACCGTGCCTTATTATTTGAGTGAAGTCCTGTTATCACGTGGCAATCTCAAGATCTTTAATGCGCCAATTGCATTCCCGACCTATTCCGTAAAGCAGTATTGGCATATGTCCTGTCATCATAAAACCAGCCATCAATGGTTACGCAATATGCTGCATGAGATTTTAAGTAAATAACTCTACAACTTAAATAGTTTGATTGAGTTCTCATCTCTAGATTTTAAACTCCCGGTTCAAGCCGGGATTTTTTTATTTTGGTACATCTTGATGCCTTTTTCAGAGCCTTGCACCTGAAGTGATCAGTTCCATCTCAAAAAAAAGTATTACGAATATAAAAAATAGTATTACCAGTTTGGCACGTCCTTTGCATCTATCTACTCAATCATAAAGTGATCTAGGGTTCCGATACATGAAGATTCATGTAGGTCTGCGACCGAGAGTTCACGGCTTAAGTTTCAAGCTCAAGCTACACGGAGGGATAAAAGCCCGGGAGGTAAACCGTACAAGATTGGGATGGATGCATATGAGCACAACTACTTATCACGAAGATCAAGTCCTCTGGACTGAACGTTTACCGGGTGGACACCACTGGTCAGCACGCATCCAGCGTGGCGCAGTTTTACAACTTAAATCTTTAGGCGCAAATGCCAATGTTTCACTGTTTTGTGTGAATAGCGAAGATAAGCTTGAAGCCTATAACATGCCAGACAGCTTAAAAGGTCAACACAGCGCATTTTTAAGTACAGGGCACATTTTGGCGTCTGATTTAGGTCGTGCGATGATCTCGATTGTTAAAGATGACCATGGTTGGAATGATGCCTTTTGTGCGCCAAGTACCGCACCGCAAATTGGAGCACAGTTTGGCACGAAGACCTTCCAGGATGCCCGCAACGACATGTACCGCAATGCTAAAGACAGCCTACTTTTAGAGATGACCAAATTTGGTTTATCTGCGACGGATCTGAGTAATACCTTAAATCTATTCTCAAAAGTTCAACCGGATGACAATGGCAATTTAACTTATGTGAAGTCTGACAATACCGACCAAGTAATTGAACTACGCTTTGAAATGGATTGTTTGGTGTTTTTATCCAGCGCACCACATGCACTCGACAATTCTAATGAATATGCACCAGCCGATATTCAGCTCTCACTCTTTAAAGCACTGCCTTTAGGCGACACCGATGTCTGCCGTGACTCATGCCCGCAAAATCAGCGTGCGTTTCAAAATAATAACCGCTACTACGCTTTAACTGCTTAAGGGGAATGATCATGACTGCACTCGTAAACCCAACACAAAATCATGAAAAATCAGTACTGAGCGAAGTTTGTCCTGCCGGTGAAGCATGGATGTGTGAAGTCAAAAAAGGCCAGTATTTCCGTATTGTTGATCTTGAAGGTAATCAAGCGGTGGATACTTTGTTTATTTCCACACATAACCCTGAAGAGCGTTATAGCGCAACCGATACTTTGGCGATGAA
Source organism: Acinetobacter lwoffii (assembly GCF_022809915.1). GTDB lineage: Bacteria > Pseudomonadota > Gammaproteobacteria > Pseudomonadales > Moraxellaceae > Acinetobacter > Acinetobacter lwoffii_M. The sequence goes on from NZ_JALGQY010000003.1 coordinate 26,691, forward strand.
CCGTCAAATTTATCTAGAAAAAGGTACGACTTTATATACCAACTTTGGCAATAAAATTGCGAGTATTCATGATGACAACTGCGGTCGCCACGATACTTTAGGCGGTGCATGTTCATGTGAAAGTAACACGGTTCGTTATGCGCATGATAAATATCCAATGCACAGTTGCCGTAACAATTTCATGATTGCATTGTCACAACATCCGATTGCGAAAAAGCATGGTCTGAATGTGCGCCATATCGGTCCAAATATTAATTTTTTTATGAATGTACCTGTAACTTCAGATGGTCACCTGAAATTTGATGATGGGATTTCTGCACCGGGCAAATATGTCGAAATTAAAGCTGAGATGGATTTGATTGTGTTGATCTCAAACTGCCCACAACTAAATAACCCATGTAATGCCTATAACCCAACAAAAATTCAACTGATTGTCCGTGAAGGCGAGGTATAAGACTATGACTTTAAAATATGGGTTTAATAAAGTTCTCATCGCCAACCGTGGTGCAATTGCTTGTCGTGTTATTCGTACCCTGAAAAAACTTGGTATCCAATCGGTTGCGGTGTATTCAGAAGCGGATCGTGATTCACTGCATGTGACCTTAGCGGATGAAGCGGTCTTTATTGGTGATGCACCTGCAAGCCAAAGCTATCTCAATGTCGATAAAATCTTAGAAGTGGCGAAACAAACAGGTGCACAAGCCATTCATCCGGGTTATGGCTTCCTCTCTGAAAATGCCGAATTCTGTAATCTCTGTGAAGCACAAGGCATTGTGTTCTTGGGCCCAAATGCCGAGCAAATGAAAGCATTTGGTCTGAAACACACTGCACGTGAATTGGCGATTCAAGCCAATGTACCGTTATTGCCAGGTAGCCAATTATTGGCTGATGAAGCTGAAGCCCTGCTTGAGGCTGAGCGTATTGGCTATCCTGTGATGCTGAAAAGTACCGCAGGTGGTGGTGGTATTGGCATGCGTTTGGTGTGGAATGCGGAGGAGCTGAAAGAAGCTTATGCAACCGTGTCTTATTTAGCGCAAGCCAACTTTAAAGATGCAGGCCTTTACTTAGAAAAATTCGTACAAAATGCTCGTCATATCGAAGTGCAAATCTTTGGTGATGGCAACGGTTTAGTTCTAGCACTGGGCGAGCGTGATTGTTCGGTGCAACGTCGTAACCAAAAAGTCATTGAGGAAACGCCTGCACCACACTTAAACGATGAACAACGTGCTTACATCCAAAATGTTGCGATTCAATTAATGCAATCGGTGAATTACCGTTCGGCAGGTACGGTTGAATTTGTGATGGATACTGACACACAAGAATTCTACTTTTTGGAAGTGAATACCCGTCTACAAGTGGAACATGGCGTTACTGAACAAGTCTTTGGTGTCGATCTTGTGGAATGGATGGTGACTTTAGGCAGTGGCGATTGGGTTGCACCAACATCAAAACTTGAGTCACAAGGACATTCAATTCAAGTGCGTCTTTATGCCGAAGATCCAATCAAAAACTTCCAACCAAGTGCAGGACTTTTGACGCATGTTGAGTTCGATGCCAACGCGCGTAATGAAACTTGGGTAGAAACAGGTTCAAACGTCTCATCTTTCTATGACCCGATGATTGCCAAAATTATTGTGACTGCGGATGATCGTGATTCTGCAATTCAAGCCATGACAGTTACGCTCGCTAAAACCCAAGTGGCGGGCATTGAAACCAACCTTGAATATCTACAAAACATTATCGACTGCAATGTCTTTAAAGCCGGTACGCAAACCACACGTTTTTTAAATACCTTTGAGTGGAAAACTCAAAAAATTGAAGTGCTACAAGCGGGCATTCAAACCGCCGTGCAAGATGTGACAGGACGTTTAGGTTACTGGGATGTTGGTGTTCCGCCATCAGGTGCGATTGATCCGCTGTCTTTGAATGTCGCAAACCAATTGTTGGGCAATGCACCGAATACCGCAGGGCTAGAATGTACACTCCAAGGACCAAGTTTAAAATTCCATTGCGATAGCCAAATTGTCTTGGCAGGTGGCGATATGCCATCGACGTTGGATGGTGTTGCTGTCCTAATGTGGCAAACTGTGAATGTGCGTAAAGGTCAGACGCTGAAATGTGGCAAGATCGCCACAGGTTGCCGTACTTATATCGGGATTAAAGGTGGTCTGAATGTGCCTGAATATTTAGGCTCACAAGCGACTTTTACCTTGGGTCAGTTTGGCGGTCATGCGGGGCGTAATTTACTGATTGGCGATATGCTTCCAATCACGGCATTTACATCTGATGACGTGAAAGCCTTAATAGAAGATCAAATCCCAACATTTTCCAATTCTTGGGAAATTGCGGTGATGTACGGTCCACATGGTGCGCCTGATTTCTTTACCAAAAACGACATTGATACCTTCTTTGCCAACGAGTTTGAAATTCACTTCAACTCCAGCCGTACCGGAATTCGTTTGATTGGTCCAAAACCAGAATGGGCTCGTCAGGACGGTGGCGAAGCAGGTCTGCATCCATCGAATATTCATGACAATGCCTATGCCATTGGGGCAATTGATTTTACAGGTGATATGCCAATTATCTTGGGGCCAGATGGTCCAAGCCTAGGCGGTTTCGTGTGTCCTGCGGTGGTGATCAATTCTGAGCTTTGGAAACTCGGTCAGCTCAAAGCCGGCGATAAAGTCAAATTTGTACCTCTCAGCTATCATCAAGCGAAATTGCTGAACGAAAAATATCATGCACAATTAACTGCCCAAGATACGCAAGCGGTGACTTTTGATGAAGCATTTTATCCTGAAATCAGTACGCTGAAATCTGCCATTTTAGATACCTTAAAAGGGCAAAATGGTACGCCTGATGTGGTGTATCGTCCTGCTGGCAACAACTATATGCTGGTTGAATATGGCGAACTGGTTTTAGATTTAAACCTGCGTTTCCGTATTCATGCGTTAATGCAATGGGTGAAAGATCAAAACATTCAAGGCATTATTGACCTGACACCGGGCATTCGTTCGCTGCAAATCCATTTTGATTCGACTCAGCTCGATCAGATTGATTTATTGCGTATGCTACAAGTGGCGGAAGAGCAACTGCCTGATGTGACCGAGATGCAAGTGCCATCACGTACCGTGTATTTACCATTGGCGTGGGAAGATTCACAAACCCAACTCGCAACCGAACGTTATATGCAAACCGTGCGCCCTGATGCGCCGTGGTGTCCGGACAATATCGAATTTATCCGTCGTATTAATGGCTTAAAAGACAAACAAGCTGTGAAAGATGTGGTCTATAACGCCAGTTATTTGGTCATGGGCTTGGGCGATGTGTACTTGGGTGCGCCTGTGGCAACGCCACTTGATCCGCGTCAGCGTTTAGTCACCACCAAATATAACCCTGCACGGACATGGACACCTGAAAATGCAGTCGGTATTGGTGGCGCATATATGTGTGTCTACGGTATGGAAGGCCCAGGCGGTTATCAGTTCGTGGGACGCACCACACAAATGTGGTCACGCTACCGTAAAAATGCTAACTTTGAGCAAGGTAAACCATGGTTACTGCGCTTCTTTGACCAAATTAAGTTTTATGAAGTGTCTGAAGCTGAGCTGATGCAAATGCGTGAGGACTTCAAAGCAGGTCGTTTAAAACTGCGTATCGAAGAAGGTGTATTGAACCTGAAAGAATACAATGATTTCTTAACCGAAAATCAAGAATCGATTTCGGCATTTAAGTCAGTGCAACAAGCCAACTTTGATGCAGAGCGCCGTCGCTGGCATGAAGCTGGGCTTGCGGAATATGTGTCTGAAAGTCTGGATGCGGTGGATGATGGTGAAGGTGTTGAAATTCCTGATGGTGGCTGTGCGGTGGAGTCGCATATGCCGGGTTCGATCTGGAAAATTGAATGTCAGTCGGGTGATATTGTGGAAGAGGGTGCAACGCTTGCAGTGATTGAAGCGATGAAGATTGAGATTCCAATTATTGCGCCTGAGCGTATGCGTGTAGATGCAATTACGATTGAGAAAGGACAAACGGTGAAAACGGGGCAAGTGTTGTTTACGTTGGCGCCTGTGGCTTGATTAGATGGAAATAAAAAGACCGTCGATAAGGGCGGTTTTTTCTAATTTGAAATTGTAAAATAAAAGGTTAGGATTCAATTAAAACTAAATATAAGGGTTAGAATGAAAGAAAATAATTTCCATCATATAAATACAAAATGTCCTGTATGTGCTGATACATTCTTTATTATTGATGGTGATCAGTATACTTGTAATTCATGTTCTACTAGTTATGAAAGAGTTCAACTAATAGAAGAAAATTCTGAAGAAATAGAAATTAAAAAAGATGAAATTTTTAATAATTTCAAGAAGGATGTACATAAGGAGATTTTGAGTATTTTTAAAAATAGCAAAGTCTTTAAGGTAAACAAAAAATGATGGATATTAGTGACGTTATTGCATTTGGAGCATTTGTTATTTCTTCGATTTCGTTATGGCTAAATTACAAGTATTCTAAAAAGCAGGATGATGTACTTTTGCTTGAGAAAAAGCTCAATGCAATGTTAATTCAAAAAGAAGAAGATGAAAGAAATAACAAAATTCAGGCAGATATTAAAGCAAGATACTACCAAATCGGTAAAAATCATCGTCTAAAAATATGGAATGATGGTAGTGGCTTGGCTAAAGATGTTCAAATTATTGCGCATGCTCATTCTTCCTTATTAGACAGTGAGATCGAAGCCAAGTTCCCACTAGATTTAGAATCTAAACAGAATGTGGATTTAATGGCAGCAGTTGGCTTTGGTGCACCGTCTAAGCATGAACTAAAGCTATGTTGGCTAGATGGTAAAGGTCAAGTAATTCATAAAACATTAACACTAACAAGATAGATGAAATGTCATACGCAAATCTTGATAACCTGATTAAAGAAACTAGACGTTTTTTTGAACTTCATTGGACTAAAGAGATAATTGGTTATCCTCCAGAATGGTCAGTTATTCACACGGATTTTCGAAAAATTCCTAATTATGATAAACAAGGAGTTTACGCCTTCGTGAAAGGCAAAGAAATTACTTATATCGGCGTTGGTACTTCTCGAGGTGGTGGTCTTTATCGTGGCAATGGACTAAGCGCAAGAGTCATGAAATATTGTCGTTGGATTGACAAGTCTAACAATATATATGGTCCTATTGATGCGAGATTAAAAGAAGCAGGAGCAATTGTTACTATTGGTTTCGAACTGGACCATGCCTATCTTGCTAACGCTTTAGAGATTTATTTAATTTCAAGATTGCAACCAAAGTATAATTACATTAAAACAGGAATGTAGAATTTTAAAAGACCGAAAAACAGGTCTTTTAAAAGATCTCTAAATTGGTTATTATTTGTCTATTGTTTGCATATCTAGGACATCGCCAAGATGAACAATATTATCCATTCACGCTTTGTTGCAAGCGTATCAGACCTCAAAAAGAACCCAATGGAAGTGGTCAATAACGGCTTTGGTGAAGCAGTTGCAATTCTGAACCGTAACAACCCAGCATTCTATTGCGTACCTGCGGATATGTATGAACGCTTGATGGACTTAATTGAAGACAAAGAGCTACTGAAACTTGCTGAAGAAGCACAAACAGAAGAAACCGTAAAGGTAAGCCTAAATGACCTACGAGCTCGAGTTCACAAAAACCGCGCTTAAAAAGTTTGATAAGCTGAATCCGCAAATAGCAGAACAGTTTATTCGTAAGCTCGAAACTATTCTAGACAATCCTAAGATTCCAAAAAACAAACTTAGTGGCTCAGTCGACTTATATAAAGTGAAGCTTAGATCGGCAGGTTATCGCTTGGTCTATCAAGTCATTGACTCAAAAATTGTCGTGCTTGTTCTGGATGTGGATCGCAGAGATACCATTTATAAAAAAATGTAAAAAATCATCCTAGAAGAGTTTGCTATTTTTGAACATCTTTTAGCCACACTTTGATGCACCCATTGAACCCCAATGGTGCAAAATGGTCTATTTTTTAGCCATACTTCATAAATGCCAATGATCCTTGTTTTTTCTTCCTATAGCTATGTGAGCAATTTTTCAGGCATTTAGCTTAAAATGTACGTGATTTTATATTTTGGCATGCTCTATGCTTATATATAAATACAGCATAAATAGAGGAGAGCAATACACTTGATCACTCAAAATCAAAAGCATCAGTTAACCATTCATGTATAAAAAAAATAGCAAGGACATGAGCAAAAAATGGAATAAACTGATGAAATACTCAACTTACTTTTGCTTTAGAACATGCCCCATCTCAATGTTATGGGGCTTTTTTTCGCCTTTTTACCCAATTTTATTTATCACCTTCCAATAAGCACAAACTGGCACGCTTTCTGCATTTTCCTAGGTAATACGAAATTATGATTTTGTAATACCTCGAGGAGATGCACATGAACAATCCGACAACTAAAAAAATGCATCCGTGGCTTCACTTTCTGGTCGAGCTTTTAAGTATTCGTGCTGGATTCCACATTAAACAGTCTTCTCATGTTCAGCCGAAGGATAAACAGCGTGCCTAAACAAAAATTGGCACGGATCAGTATCACCGTGCCAGAAACCACCTTACAAGCCATGGATCAAAAAATTGTCGAGCAGCACTATGAAAGCCGCTCGCAGGCCATTGTCGACATGATTAACCGCCACCTGATTGATGATCTGGTGATTCGCGATGAAGTCATGGTTGGCACACTCACCTTGCTCTATGACGTCAGCCTGAAACCGCTGCGCAGTCAACTGGTCGATCTGCAGCAGCAGTATCTGGCACAAGTGATCAATTCGCTTCATATCCAGCTGGATGATGAAAAAATTCTGCAAGTCATGCTGATGCAGGGCGCGAGCAGTGATTTGAAAGAAATAAGCGAACAATTTATTGCACTGAAAGGCGTGATTAAAGGGCATCTCGAACTGATGGATGCCGTCATGCCACCCATTCCACAAAATACCGAACACACTTAAGGAGAACAGCTGTGCACAACTTATGGACTGTACAGGACTGGCAACACGCCTACCAGAATAACAATATTCAGCTTAGTGACCTGATTGAGTATGTTGCCGGATTGAATAATGACGATCATGCCTGGATTTCAATTGCAACAGCAGCACAATTACAGGCACAAATTGATGCATTAACTGGTGCAGATAGTGCAAGCTTGCCACTTTATGGGGTGCCATTTGCAGTCAAGGACAATATTGATGTTGCAGGATTCTATACCACAGCAGCATGTAAAGAGGCAGCTTATCTGGCGACTTCCGATGCAACAGCAGTAGCCAAATTAAAAGCTGCCGGCGCGATTGTCGTGGGTAAAACCAATCTGGATCAGTTTGCGACAGGTCTGGTTGGGGTGCGCTCCCCATACGGCGCCGTGAAGAACAGCTTTAATCCTGAATATATCAGTGGCGGTTCGAGTTCGGGTTCCAGCGTGGTGGTAGCCAATGGATTAGTGCCATTTTCACTGGGTACAGATACTGCAGGTTCAGGACGTGTACCGGCAGGCCACAATAACATTGTCGGACTCAAACCGACCAAAGGCTGGTTCTCGACTACAGGCCTGATTCCGGCTTGTCGCACCATCGATGTAATTTCGATTTTTGCCTTAACGGTGGATGATGCCTGGCAGGTGGCGCAAGTCATGCAGGGCTATGATGCCAGCGATGAGTATTCCAGAACGCATCCTCAAAATGTACCGAGCCAATTTTCAAAAGGGAAAATTGCCATTCCAGATACACTGGAATTTTATGGCGATGCTGAAACTGAAAAAGCGTTTAATCTAGCGATCGCACGTGTACAAAGCTTGGGTTATATGGTTGAGCCGATTGATTTTGCTCCATTTCAGCAACTGGCGACTGCACTTTACAACCGCTCTTGGGTGGCTGAACGTACTAGTGCCGTGGAAAAAATGGTGCAACGCGAGCAGACCCATCCGGTCATTGGCCAGATTATTGCGCAGGCAGACCGGTTCAATGCGGTCGATGTCATGCAGGATGAATATGAACGTGCCCACCTGAGCCGTGTTATTCAAAATACACTGGCAGATTATGATGCCTTGATGGTGCCTACTGCACCCACCATTTATCGCATTGCAGAAGTAGAAGCCGATCCTCTGGTAAAAAACAGCCACATGGGCGCTTATACCAATTTTGTCAATTTTGCCGATCTTTCGGCTTTGGCGCTACCAAATAGCATTCGTGCTGATGGTCTTCCAACGGGTGTGACCTTTATTGCGCCAGCCTGGATGGATGAAGCACTGGCCAAATTCGGGCAAAAATGGCAGCAATCGAGCCAGTTAAAGCTAGGCACCTCTGAACTTAGCTATGAAAAAACAACTGAAATCTCATCGGATCACAGCGTCAAACTGGCTGTCGTCGGTGCACATCTAAGTAGAATGCCGCTGAACTTTCAGCTGACCACACGCAGTGGCACCCTGATCAAGCAGACCCGGACTGCTTCGCATTACAAACTCTATGCTTTAAAAAATACCACACCACCAAAACCCGGCCTCCAATACAACGCGAAAGGTTGTTCAATTGAAGTCGAAGTCTGGGACATTCCGCGTGCACTGTTCGGAGACATTGTTGCAGAAGTTCCGGCACCTTTGGGGATCGGCAATGTCCAGCTGATTGATGGTACTTGGGTCAAAGGCTTTATCTGTGAAGGCTATGCACTTGAGGATGCAACAGATATTAGTCATTTCGGTGGCTGGCGCGAATTTATGAAATCTAAACAACTTTCAAATACCAAATTTAAATGTGAATGCATAGGGGAAGTCGCAAAATGATCAAAAAAGCACTGATGTCAGTTTCCGTACTGTCTGCAATCCTTTTAAGCGGTTGTGACAATACCGCTAAAGTACCTGAACCAAATGCCAAGGCTGAAGGTACTGTAAATACTCAACCCATCCGGATTGGTTATAGCGACTGGCCGGGTTGGGTTGCGTGGCAAGTTGCGATTGAAAAAGGCTGGTTAGAGGAAGCTGGAGTCAATGCTGATTTTAAATGGTTTGACTATTCAGCCTCACTTTCAGCTTTTGCTGCCAACCAGCTGGATGCGGTCATGGTCACTAATGGTGATAATCTGGTCACTGGCTCTGGCGGGACCAAGGGCGTGATGATCATGGCGACCGATTATTCAGCTGGAAATGACGTGATTATTGCCAAGAATGGCATTAATTCGATTCAGGATCTGCGCGGTAAAACCGTAGCCACTGAAAAAGGTCTGGTCGATCACTTGTTACTGTCCACTGCACTGGATGATGCCAAAGTTGGCCTGAATGAGGTCAAACTGGTCAATACCATGACCAATGAATTGCCACAGGTTTTTGCTTCTCCCGATATTGATGCAATTGCGGTATGGCAGCCAGTAGCAAATCAGGCTTTATCTGCGGTGGCCGGTTCCAAGATTATTTTTACCTCTAAAGACAAGCCGGGGTTAATCTACGATACCTTGACCGTGAATCCTGCCCATCTGGAAGCCAATAAAGAGCAATGGAAAAAGGTGATTCAGGTTTGGGATAAAACTGTCAAATATATCAATGACCCGGCGACTCGAGAAGACGCTGCACAGATCATGTCCAAGCGGGTTGGTGTCGATGCGAAGACCTATATGCAGTTCATTGATGGCACACATTTACTGGATCTGGCCGCCAACAAGAAAGTCTTTACCAAAGGTGATGGTTTCGACTCGATCTATGGTTCCAGCTATCATGTGAACAAGTTCAATGTAGCCAACGGCATTTATACGACTGAAATGAATGTGGATGGCGTGATTGTTCCAACGCTGGTGCAAGAACTCAAATAGAGCATGCCGCCTCATTCTGGAAGGTATTCTAAACTAATAAATAATCCCCAGATTGGGGATTTTTTATTAGTCAGATGAATATTAAAAAATTAAAGCTGCGTACTTTTGGAAAAGACATTGATAAAAATAATGCCAATGATCATAAACGCCAGACCGATCAGCGCGGGAAGATCCAGTTGCTGTTTAAACACCAAGAGGCCAACCGTTGAAATCAGAATAATACCGGCACCAGACCAGATTGCATAGGCAATGCCCATCGGAATGGTTTTCATGGTCAGTGACAGGAAAAACAGGGCAACGGCATAACCGGCAATGGTGGCAAGTGAAGGCCAGAGCACGCTAAAACCATTGGAGGCCTTCAATGCAGAAGTTGCAATGACTTCTGCAATAATGGCAATCGACAGATATAAAAAAGACATATTTCTCCCTAAAACACCCGTTTTGCATGTTGCATCAGGTGATCCTGTTCTGACTTCAGCCAGATTTCAGCTTGTGTAGTCGTGGGGGTTGTATATTGAAATTGGTAATCTGGCTGGTATATATCCAGCTCAAAAATCAGGTCAATGTCGCGACCATCTAAAATGACATGCTGAACCAGACTGCTTCCATTGAGAACTTCAAAATTTTCCAGGTTAAAGAGTTTGCCTGTCTCACTGCTGCGGGTGCTGTAAGTTTTAGCTTGACCATCAGTCCCGATAGAAACTTCAAAACTTTCCACCAAGGCAAACACGGTCGGATCGACAGCTTTCAAATCCATTTGAGCTACTGCACTTTGCACTTCAGGCAAACGCGTCAGGGCATAGGCAATATGATCAGCACAAATGATCAGGCCACCATCCATTTCCAGTTCCTGACCAGATTGAACATCAAGCGCAGACTGAAGCCGCAGCCCTAAAAATAAACCGTGCTGTACCTGCTGGCGCCAGTCTTCGACATAGACATTACTTGGAGAAAATTCCAGAATGCAGTTGCCAATCGCATGTAACTTGGCCGGTTCCGGCCACTGCACATAATTCTGGTAATTGGCGTAGTCTTTCACTTCCCAGGACAAGAGTTGGCTGGCGCTATCCCAAAGGGTATTGCCAATCCAGCCTTGGCGTTCTTGAACAGCAGTTCCCGTCTGGCTTTTTAGACGCAGATCAATGGTAAAACTGCGCGACTGAAACCAGTACACAATGGTATTTTCATCAGTCAGGCCATTATAAAAACTGATGCTTTTACGCCGGAAAGCACCGTATAAAAATTCTGGAATAATCTCTGGCTGAGGGGTGGTGGGCTTTAAAGTCTTAATCACTTCAAACAGATTCATGATGCTGTCTCCGCCTGTTCTTCAAGTCCAAAAGAGGAAAGTGGTACAGCATTTTTTAAGATCAGTTCACCGCTAGCAATGCGCTGTTTTAAATATTGAAAGGTCTGGGCGGTCTGATTAAACAGATGCTCACCCCCGATCAGGGCAGAATATTTGGAATTTTCAGTGTGAATAACCGGTTCAATAACGGTGTCATAATTGCAGGCGCAAAACAGCGGGAATGAATAACGTTCTTCCGAGACCTTTTTCACGCGGTGCTTGGTGGCGAGATATTTACCATTCGACAGAATTTCCATCATGTCACCGATATTCATCACCAGGGTATTTTCAATCAGAGGAATGTCGATCCATTCGCCGGTTTTATTTAAAACCTGTAAGCCGGGCGCGGTTGGTAACAGCAAGGTAAAGCATTCGTAATCGGTATGTGCGCCAATGCCTTCGGCATCTTGCACTTCCGGATTATAGGGATAATGAATCAAGCGTAGCTGACTTGGTGCATCAGTAATTTTGCTTTCAAAAAAGTCCTCACGAACGCCCAACGCCAGTGCAAAGGCAGAAAAAATCTGCCGGCTGATCTCACGCAGATGACTATAGTATTGGCTGACAATAGACTTGAAATCCGGATGGTCTGGCCATAAGGTGGGCCCAAGTAAAGGACAGTCTTTTCTTACCCCCTGATAATCATAATTGACATCATAGGCTTCTTTTAAATCATAACTGTTGCCGGCAAACTGTTCTTCGCCAATCGGCACATAGCCACTATGGTTTTTTGATTTGTCAATATAGTGCTGCATTTTGGTGTCCAGATCCTGAGAAAAATAGGACTGGGCCATTTCAATCAGGGCTTTGGCGTAATCAGAATTAAACTGGCTACCTTGCAGATAAAGAAATCCGACTTCTTTACAGGCATGATCCAGAGCATGAGCAACTTCAATACGATCGGCTAAATCCGGACTTTGTAATTTTGAAATATCAACCAGTGGGAGTACATATTGCGCTTGCATGATAATCACCTCTAATGTTGGTCGTCCAACACAGCGATTAAAACCTTCGGGTCGTCCCAAAGGCATTTTGGATAAGATTATTTATTGCTGCTGACCTTGGTCATACGCGGAATGACCGGCAGTTCTGCCAGTGCCGGATCCAGTTCATCTTCTTCAGCATGCACCAGATAATCGACACGTTGTCTTAACTGTTTAAATTCAGGACTAAGCATGACGTCTGGATGGCGTGGACGAGGTAGATCAACTTCGATAATTTCCTTGATTTCACCCGGATTGGCTTTCAGCGCCACAATACGGTCGGCCAGTAAAATGGCTTCATCCATATCGTGGGTCACAAAAATAATGGTGATATCAATGTTTTGCCATAGGTCCATCAGGTGACGCTGCATTTTTTGCCGCGTATGTGGATCAAGTGCCCCAAAGGGTTCATCCATCAACAGGATTTTCGGTTCATTGACCAAAGCTCGGGCAATCGCGACACGCTGTTTCATCCCGCCAGACAACTCATGCGGATACTGGTTTTCATACTTTTCCAGACCAATGATATTGATCCATTCACGTGCCTGTGCTTCTGCCGCTGCACTACTTTGGCCTTTCATGCGCGGACCAAACATGACATTTTCCTTGACGGTTTTCCATGGAAACAGGGTATAGCCCTGAAACACCATGCCACGCTCCGGACTTGGGCCGGTAATTGGCTGGCCATCCACCAGAATCTCACCACTGCTATAAGGATCCAGACCGGCCACTACACGGCTAAAGGTTGACTTGCCGCAACCGGAAGGCCCAATCACACAGATGAACTCACGCTTATGAATTTTCAAATCTAGAGCATTTAAAACCGTACGTTCAGTTTTGCCATGACTGAATTTTTGTGTCAGTTGCTTCGCTTCCAAAATCACCGGACGGCTATAAATCTTGTCAAAGTATTCGCGGGTATTAAATTCAGTGTTTTGCATCAGTTAGCTCCCGATTTCCATTTAAATAAGCGTTGTCCCAGTTTCATTAAAATCACATCACACAGCAGACCAATCACCCCAATGATCAGGATCGCGGCAAAGACATTATCAAAGTTCTGATAGCGGGCTTGCTGGGTAATGAACCAGGTAATCCCGGAGGTACTGCCGATCAGTTCTGCTACGATCAGGTAAGTCCATGCCCAGCCGAGCAACACACGCAGATTACGGTAAATTTCAGGCAGGGCGGCAGGAATCACCACATGTAACAGACTTTTGAGTTTATTGGTGCCCAGAGTAAAACCGGCTTCAATCAGGCTACGATCCACCAGACGTGTGGTATTGGCAATAATCAGGATTTGCTGGAACAGGGTTCCAATCACAATAATGGCAATTTTGGGTGCATCATTAATTCCGAGAATTGCCACTGCCAGTGCACCAAAGGCCGGAGCAGGCAAATAGCGGAAGAATTCGACAAAGGGTTCGATCAGCTGGGAAATTTTATTGGAAAACCCACATAAAATACCGAGTGGAATACCAACCAAGGAAGAAATAAAGAACGCAGTAAATACCAGTTTGATACTGTGCCACAGGCTTTCATGAAACCAGGGTGCATTGGCCTGAGCAGGCTCCGTGGTAAAGGCCGTGACCAGTGCAATCGCAACTTCATGTGGTGCAGGCAGATAAATCGGGTTGACCAGAATACCCTGCGGCGGAGCCAGACCCTGATCTACCGCAGACTGAGCAGCAGAAAAAAACTGGTCTTTATCAATACGACTTTCGACCTGTAAATAGGCAACACTACCTGAATCAGTAATCTGGACTTGTGGATGCCAGATAAATGGCAAGTAGCTGACTGCACACCAAATTAAAATTGGTATTAAAAAAGACCCCAAGCCAAACAGCAATTTATTTCTTTGACTGAGTTCACGTGCAACGTAACTCATAGTGTTGCCCCTCAATATTACAATTTTTATAAAACGTAATACTGATTAAGCAAAATGGATGCCATTTCATCCCAAATCCTGAAATGACTTTAAAAAGGACTTATTTTTATAGCAAAATTAGCAGACAACTCTTAATCATATTCAAGAAGTTAGATCAGAATGCAGAGATTTTTTAATCATTTTCTGGAAAATAGACTCAATGAAAAAGACCTGAAAAATCAGGCCTCTTTTTTCAGTAACATCATTTAGCCAATAATGTCTGCATGCTGGCTTTGCAAACTATAGATGCACTGTTCTGCAATCTGTTTTTTCTCGGCTACGGTCATTTCAATATCTTCCCATTTCTGCATCTGCTGCAGAAGCCAGATAAAATCATCGACTTTCGGTTGGGCACTTTTCCCAACAAAATTCCGGATAATATTCTTGATCTTGTAAAAGTCATAGACATGCCGCTGGGCGGAACATTCAAACTGAATAATCTGATAATCGACTAACATGTCCCATACTTCTGATAAATCACTGCGCTGCTTTAAATCATCCTGCGCTTTTTGTACTGCCTTGACCACTGCCTCTACAGTAAATGGATGCTGTTCTGCCCATTCCTGGGTCATGGCCAAGACTTTATCGGCAACTTTTGGAATCACATTCTGGCTCGCCGCAACGATAAAGCTATAGCCTTCAAGTTTGGCCTGAATATTCCAGGGTTCTCCCACACAAAAACCATCGAATACTTGTTCCGAAATTCCTTTTACCATGGAAGGCGGTGGAGAGGTCATCAGCTGGATATTCTTGGCCAGTTGTGGATCAGTCAGCGCCAACCATTCTTTTAAACAGTAATGGTGAATTGAATATTTATAAACATAGGCCAGATTGATGGAATGATTCTGTTGTAAAGCCTGTACCAGTTTCTTTGAGGTATTCTGTTCATCATCCCCAGGCTGGATGCCGAGTTCATAGCACAAATCCTGGCGCAGGCTAATAAAAGCCTGATTCACGCTCAGTACTAGAGGGGTTTGCAAAGCCACCTGTAACTGGTCTGTACCCAGGGCAGCAGCGGGCAGCATGGCAGACAAGCAATGTGCAGCATCCAGAAAGCCATAGGCCAGACGGTCACGCAAACTTGACCATGAGGCTTCGCGGATTAAATTGATGGTTAATCCTTGCTCGGCAAAATACCCCTGTTTTTCGGCCCAGAGAATGGCAACACAATCAAGTAAAGGAATATAGCCAATATTGAGTTCAGTTTTTTCTAATGTGGACATATGCTTTTCCTTATTGGCCCAGTAACAGCTTTTGTGCATCCAGTAAGCGTCTGGCCATTTCACCAATGGTAATCCGGTGACTCATGGCATTTTTACGCAATAAAGCAAAGGCTTGTTCTTCCGTTAAGGCATGCAGCTGGATGAGCAGCGCTTTGGCTTTATCGATATCTTTACGATCAATCAGCTTGTCCTGAGTTTCTTTTAAATCATTCAGCAGCTTTTTATGCTTGCGAAACTGTTCAATTGAAATTTCCAGAATGCTTTCTAGTTTGGTGGGATCAATACCATCGACAATATAAGCCGTGATTCCGGCATCAATCGCACTTTTGATGGTGTCTTTATTGGAGTTCTGGGTAAACAGCACGGTCGGAAGTTCATATTGGCTGACACAGCTTTCAATAATATCCCGATGCGGATGATCCATATTCAGCAGGATCACATCTGCATGAATACCCTTAACATGTACCATATTCAGGTCATTCAGGATTAAACAGGCCACCACCTGAAAATCATGTGAAAGTAAGGATTCCTGGATGAATTGGGCGCGCTCCAGATCATCATCAATAAGAGCAATTCGTAATTTGGACATGGAATATTTTCAAGTAAGGCCTAAGGAATATTCAAGCAGGAGTAAAGCAAAAAACATGCCATTAAATTGGTGCATAAAATTCTATTTTTCTGCTCAATTTAGTGCACAGCTTTAGAGATTTCAGCTGATGGCTGATCAAAATGAAGCGTTTAGGTAGATCATCTGCCTGAAATAAGGCGTTTTCTTATTGGAAAAGTTGGCACGATTTCTGCATTTATTAAATCGTCAAAGATGACTTTCAATACTAACAACGGCCAACGATGTCCGTTCTGATCGTAATTGCACTTTCAAGGAGTGTGATTGGTATTTCGTTCAGCACAGGATAAATGACATGGTCAGTTGTTCAGCAATACAAAACGCACAAGCGTTTCAACCCTTCCTCCAGCATTACAAAGCGCTGGGTTGCGGTATTTACAACATATTCAATCAGCAGACATATCAATGCCTAGACGTGATATGCGGCTTTTTATCATCTTTAAAAAAACAATAGTTGGAGTGCAGATATGAAAATTCTCATGATTGGGCATGGCATGGTGGGGCATAAATTCATCGAATCTGTACTGGAACAGGCCGGTGATGACATTGAGCTGACCATTTTGGCAGAAGAGCCACATTTAGCTTATGACCGGGTACATTTGACCGAATATTTCAGCGGCAAGTCGGTCAAGGATCTGAGTCTGTGTCGTAGTGATTTTGCCGATGCTTATGGCATTGATTTGCGACTTAATACTAAAGCGGTTGAAATTGATCAGCTCCATAAAACCGTCACCACCAGCCAGGGTGATGTGCTGAGTTTTGACAAGTTGATTCTCGCTACCGGTTCTTATGCCTTTGTGCCACCAATCCCGGGCAATGACCGTCAGAATTGCTTTGTTTATCGTACCATTGAAGATCTGGATGCCATTCGTGCAGCCAGTCTGAATGCCAAAACTGGCGTAGTGATTGGCGGCGGCTTGCTAGGGCTGGAAGCAGCGAAAGCCCTGCGAGATCTGAATCTGGAAACCCATGTCGTAGAATTTGCTCCGCGTCTGATGGCGGTGCAGATTGATGATCTGGGCGGCCGGGTACTGCGCTCTAAAATTGAAGACCTTGGTGTCAAGGTACATACTCAAAAGGCCACGTCAAGTATTGAAGATGGTGACAGCACTCAGCATGTAATGAAGTTCGGAGATGGTTCCGTGCTCGAAACCGATATCATCCTGTTCTCGGCCGGTATTCGTCCGCGTGATGAACTGGCGCGCCAAAGTGGTCTACTGATTGGTGAGCGTGGCGGCATCATCATTAATGATTATTGCCAGACCTCACATCCGGACATTTATGCCATTGGTGAATGTGCACTTTGGGACAATAAAATTTATGGTCTGGTTGCACCGGGCTATGACATGGCGCGTATCGCGGCGAAACATGTACTGGGCCAAGAGAGTCATGCATTCGCTGGCGCCGACATGAGCACCAAACTCAAACTGATGGGTGTGGATGTTGCTTCTATTGGTGACGCACATGCCATGTCACCTGGTGCCTTGAGCTATTTCTATGCTGATGAAGCCGCGCAGGTTTATAAAAAAATCGTGGTGTCAGCAGATAAGGCCAAGCTGCTGGGCGCGGTGCTGGTGGGCTGTGCCAAAGAGTATAGCGATCTTTTACAAATGATGCTGAATGGTCTGGCTGTACCGGAACAACCGGAAAGCCTGATCATGCCGGGCTTTGATCAGTCGACCTCCAAATCGGGTGGCAGTGGCATCGATTTGTTGCCTGACAGTGCGACCATCTGTTCCTGTAATAATGTTTCCAAAGCTGATATCTGTTCAGCCATTGATGGCGGTGCAACTTCATTGGGTGCATTGAAAAAATGCACGCAGGCTGCAACAGCGTGCGGTGGCTGTGCGCCACTGGTAACGCAGGTTCTCAAATCTGAATTACAGCGTCAGGGTGTCACGGTGAACAATCACCTGTGTGAACACTTTGCCTATTCACGTCAGGAACTGTATCACCTGGTTCGTGTGCATGAGATCAAGACATTCTCTGACCTGATTCAGCAACATGGGCACGGCATGGGCTGTGATATCTGCAAACCGACTGTAGCCAATATTCTGGCATCCTGCTGGAATGATTTTGTTCTGAAACCAAGTCATGCCGGTTTGCAGGATAGCAACGACTACTACCTCGGCAATATCCAGAAAGATGGTTCCTATTCGATTGTGCCACGTGTGGCAGGCGGCGAGATTACCCCGGATGGTCTGATTACCATCGGTCAGATCGCCAAAGATTATGGTCTATATACCAAAATCACGGGCGGACAACGAATTGACATGTTTGGTGCGCAGGTACATCAACTGCCTGAAATCTGGGAAAAACTGATCAATGCCGGTTTCGAGTCCGGACATGCTTACGGCAAATCCTTACGTACGGTGAAATCTTGTGTGGGTAGTACCTGGTGCCGTTTTGGAGTCGATGATTCTGTCGGCTTGGCGATTTTTCTGGAGAACCGTTATAAAGGCCTGCGTTCACCACATAAAACCAAAATGGCAGTATCCGGCTGTACCCGTGAATGTGCAGAAGCACAGAGCAAGGATGTCGGTGTCATTGCCACCGAAAAAGGCTGGAATCTATATGTATGCGGCAATGGCGGCATGAAACCGCGCCATGCTGAACTGCTCGCTTCGGATCTGGATACTTCCACCCTAATCAAATATATCGACCGCTTCTTTATGTTCTATATCCAGACGGCGGACCGTCTGCAGCGCACCAGCGTATGGCGTGACAATATGGAAGGCGGTCTGGACTATCTGAAAGATGTCATTGTGCATGATTCACTAGGCATTGCTGCTGAACTGGAAAACCGTATGCAGCATGTGATTGGCACTTATCAGGATGAATGGCGCACCGCGATTGAAGATCCTGAAGTACGCAAACGCTTTAAGACTTTTATTAATGCCAAAGCAGCCGAGCAGAATGACCCGCATATTCAGTTTGCACCTGTACGTGGCCAGATTCGTCCAAAGACAGAAGCTGAACGTGATCTAAACCGTATTCCAGTGGTTGAAGCCTAAATACCATAGTCAGGGAGAATGAAAATGACAATTTTAAAAGACATGAACGAACTGAACTGGTACGAAGTCTGCCATCTAGATGAGATCACCCCGAATACCGGTGTTGCAGCCCTGATTGAAGACCAGCAGATTGCAATTTTTCGCGTGGGTCAGGAACAACGGGTTTATGCACTCAGCAATCAGGATCCGTTTAGTCTGGCCAATGTCATGGCACGTGGCATTCTGGGGGATCTGCAAGGTGAGCGTGTAGTCGCATCCCCAATTTACAAGCAGCATTTCAGTTTGGTGACCGGTCGTTGTCTGGAAGAACAAGAGCAGAAATTACTGGTATTTCCAACCCGAATTGAAAATGGCAAAGTGCTTGTCAGTCCAACTCCACAAAAGACCTATATTTCAAGTAATGGTCAAAACACAGAGCGTTTAAAACTGGTACTGATCGGAAATGGACTGGCGGGTATGCGCTGTCTGGAAGACTTGCTGGATATGGCGCCAGATCGTTATGACATTACCGTGATTGGGGAAGAGCCATGGGGCAATTACAACCGGATCATGTTGTCACCGGTATTGTCTGGTGAGAAAAGCTTTGCCGAAATTATGCTGCATTCAGCCGACTGGTATGCTGAAAAAGGCATTCGATTCATTGCTGGAGATGCTGCCATCGCTATCGACCGTTCGCGTAAACAGGTCCACACCCAAAAAGGCGAAGTCGTTGCTTATGATCGTCTGATTCTCGCCACTGGTTCCAAACCCTTCATGCCACCTATTCCGGGTGCTGAACTTGAAGGCGTGATTAGCTTCCGGGATATTCAGGATGTTAACCGCATGCTGGATTACTGCAAAACCAAGCAAAATGCCGTCGTGATTGGAGGTGGGTTGCTGGGTCTAGAAGCAGCTTATGGACTGAAGCAGCAGGGGATGAATGTAACTGTGCTGCATCTGATGGACCGTATTATGGATCGTCAACTGGATATGAAAGCCAGTCAAATGCTGAAAAAATCAATTGAAGATAAAGGCATCCGAATCATCACTGAAGCCAACACCGAAGAGCTGCTCGGTATTGATGGTCACGTGACTCAACTGCGACTAAAAGACGGGACAGTGCTGGATGCCGATTTGGTGGTCTTCGCCGTCGGGATTCGACCAAATAAAACCCTGGCTGAACAGGCTGGTCTGCGCTGCAATCGTGGGGTGCTGGTGAATGACACCATGCAAACCTATGACCCGAGTATTTATGCAGTGGGTGAATGCATTGAGCATCGTGGCCAGACCTTTGGACTGGTTGAGCCATTATGGGGACAGGCCTTTATCTGCGCGACGCATCTGGCTGAACATGGCCGACTGACCTTTAAGGCACCGACTGTTCCGACCCAGCTTAAGGTCAGTGGATGTGATGTCTTCTCGGCAGGCAATTTCGAACCGCAGGATGATTTTGAAGATATCGTGCTGAATGATGAAAAACGTCAGATCTATAAACGGATCATTATTCAGCAGGACAAAGTCATTGGTGCAGTGCTATTTGGCGATACCGAAGATGGGGCTTGGTATGCAGAACTGATTGCGGACCAGACACCAATTAGTAATATCCGCAGCAAACTGCTTTTTGGTCGGGATTTTGCATTAAAAAAGGCAGGGTAATCGGATCAATCTCCCAACCCCTCTTCAAACAAGAGGGGAACCTCTCTCCTTTATTAAAGGAGGGTTGGGGAGGATTAAAGCTTTTAAGACATAGAAAAAATTTAAATCAAACCTGTAAAAGCTAGATATCAGCGTTTTGGTGAAACACGTGAATTTGGATGATTAAGGAGCGCAGCAGCAATGAATAGTATTCCGGTTATGGAACTACATAGCTCTACTGAATCCCAAATAAAAACCACTCAGACGACCTGTCCTTATTGTGGAGTAGGCTGTGGTGTCATCGCGCACGTAAGCCAAACCCCTATGGGTGAAAAGGTTCAGGTTGAAGGCGATGTTCAGCATCCTGCGAACTTGGGCAAGTTGTGTATTAAAGGCAGTCATCTCGCCGATACACTTAGTCTAAAAACCCGACTTCTGCATCCGATGACTGGTCGAAAAGAACAGCGGCAAATAAGCACTTGGGATCATGCCATTTCAAGTATTGCCAATAAATTTCAGCAATGTATTGATCAGTATGGGCGCGACAGCATCGCCTTTTATGTCTCTGGCCAGCTTTTAACTGAAGACTATTATGTGGTGAACAAGTTTGTAAAAGGCTATCTCGGTACTGCCAATATTGATACCAATTCAAGACTGTGCATGTCATCTGCTGTGGCAGCGCATAAACGGGCTTTTGGCGAAGATCTGGTGCCGGCCAGCTATACAGATTTTGAGCAGACAGAAATGGTGGTTCTGGTCGGTTCCAATACCGCCTGGTGCCATCCGGTGCTTTATCAGCGCATCATGAAAGCCAAGGAAGAGCGGGATTTATTTGTGGTAGTGATTGATCCACGCTTTACTGCAACCTGTGAAGCGGCAGATTTACACTTACCTATTTTACCAGGTCAGGATGTCGCGCTGTTTAATGGCCTGTTACAGTATCTTCAGCAAAATGGCTATACTGATCTGGATTTTGTTACACAACATACCCAAGGTCTGGAGCAGGCGCTTGCCAGCAGCTCGACAGAGTCATCGATTGAAAGCGTGGCAAGACGTACCGGTATTGCTATTGAAAAATTAATCTTATTTTTTCAAAAATTTGCCCAGACCGAAAAAATTATGAGCCTGTTTTCCATGGGCGTAAACCAATCCTCCCAAGGCGTAGACAAGGCCAATAGCATTATCAACTGTCATTTATTGACAGGAAAAATAGGCAAACCCGGTTCGGCACCTTTTTCCATGACCGGACAACCGAATGCGATGGGCGGACGGGAAGTCGGTGGGCTGGCCAATATGCTGGCCAGTCATCTGGATTTGGATAATCCGCAGCATCAGCAACTGGTGCAGGATTTCTGGCAAAGCCCGGTCATCGCCCGGCAGCCCGGATTAAAAGCGGTAGATTTATTTAAAGCGGTGGAAAGCGGGAAAATCAAGGCCATCTGGATTATGGCCACCAATCCGATCGTGAGTTTGCCCGATGCAGATCAGGTTAAACGCGCTCTGGAGAAGTGTGAATTTGTGGTCGTTTCCGATATTTGTCTCGACACCGATACCACGCAATATGCCGATGTACTGTTACCGGCATTGGGTTGGGGCGAAAAAGATGGCACAGTCACCAATTCGGAGCGCCGTATTTCCCGGCAAAAGGCTTTTTTGCCGGCTCCGGGTGAAGCCAAAGCAGACTGGTGGGCCATTTCTCGGGTGGCTCAGGTCTTAGGTTTTCGCGGTTTTGACTTTAGCAATAGCCATGACATTTTTCTGGAACACGCCCGTTTATCTGCCTATCAGAATAGTTCACTTTCGCAACGCGCAGATACACCCAATTTTCGCTATTTCAACCTGCAAGGTTTAACTCATCTCGGTTTTGCGGAATATCAGAATCTGGCATCGATCCAGTGGCCGGTTTGGGATAAGCAAGAATTTCATCAGGTTGGTCAACTATTTAGTCAAGGCCAGTTTAGTCATGTAGATAGCAAAGCCAGATTGGTGCCGACGATTGCAGCCGATCCGGTACATGCTATTTCTGCTGAATATCCTCTGATTCTAAATACCGGACGCATTCGTGATCAATGGCACACCATGAGCCGTACCGGATTATCTGCCAGTTTGTCCCAGCATCGTGCCGAGCCTTATTGTGAGCTGCATCCGCACGATGCGCTAAAATATGGCCTGAAAGATGCCGAGCTGGTCGAGGTGAAATCGGCTTGGGGAAGTTGTGTACTCCGTGTGCAATTTTCACAAAATATGCGACGTGGCCAGATTTTTGCACCGATTCACTGGAACGACCAGTTTGCGTCCGATGCGCGGATTGGCAAAGTGGTGAATCCGGTGGTTGACCCGATTTCCGGCGAGCCAGAGTTTAAGCATACTCCAGTGATGATCCAGCCATTTTATACCCAGTGGCAGGGCGTGCTGTATGTGCGGGAAGGCTTTGAGCAGCAGATCCAGACCATGATTGAAAATATGGTGTGGTGGAACAAAATTCAAACCACTCAGGCCATCCGTTATGAACTGGCAGACCGGCGCAGGTTTTCTGACATCACCGGGCAGATCAAGAGCCTGTTAGCCTTTGATGATGAAAGCTTTGAATGGCTGAATCTCGAAGATCAAACGGCGCATATCAGTCATAGTGTGGTGCTTCAGGATGGCCAGTTAATTGCCAGTTTTTATATCGCACCGGCGGCATTATTGCCAGATCGTGACTGGGTGGCAGGCCTGTTTAGACGTGAACGTCTGAGTGCATTACATCGTAAAGCATTGCTGGCAGGTCAGGCCATGTCGATGGGAAATAGTGAAGGGCCATTAGTCTGTAGCTGTTTTAAGGTCGGCAAGAACCGAATTATTCAAACCATTAAAGATAAAAATATCACGCATGAAAAACAGGTGACTGCATGTCTAAAAGCCGGAGGAAATTGTGGTTCATGTTTGCCAGAAATTAGAGGCCTGATTAAAGCCTGCCAGACGGAGTACATAGAATGAAAAGAAGAGTGATGAAGACGGTGTCTTATCCGGAAACTGATGTGGTGATCCTGGCCGGAGGTTTAGCGCGGCGCATGAATGGCATCAATAAATTGCTGCACAAATTTGATGATGAAATCCAGCTCATTAAAATCCATCAGCAGTTGAAGTCCCGGGCAAGCAAAGTTTGGGTCAATAGTCATCGGGATCATTCCATTTATAAACGGATGATTCCTTCGATCGACTTTTATCAGGACGATGAACCCGGTTTTCATGGACCATTGATGGGCATGAAGAGTGCCTGGTCACATGTACAATCTGATTATGTGCTGTTCGTACCTTGTGACGTGACCTATATTCCCAAAAAGGTCATTTCACGTTTACATCAGGCTCTGCAACGACATTCTTTATGTGAAGTGGCGGTAGTTGAAATCAATGAAAAGGCATTGTTTCCATTCTGTCTGATGAAACGCAGCAGCTTACCCACGCTTATACAACATCTTGAAAATGATCAGCACAGTTTAAAACTCTGTTTTGCTGACATGCATATGCAGCGGGCAAGTTTTAAAAATCGTGCCCTGTTTTTCCACAGTATTAATTCATTTGACGAGCTACAGCAGCATCAACAGCTTAACTTTCTCTAGCGTTTAAAATGCTAAAAGCCGAATCATTATATTCTGGCTCACCAAAATATTGCTTTTTTTATTTTTCGAACAAAATTTCGGACTAAAAAAGAACAAATATTATCCATTAATATTATTTAAAAATAAATTTGTGCAAAGTTGGAACACTTATTGCTCATTCATTGTGAAGCAATAGGGCAGTAAATCAAGACTGTTAAATAACCGTGCAGATCTCATCATGGACCGCAGCAATGAACAGCATGAAAGTTTTAGCATCTCGCAGTATCTTTCAGGATCAGTTTGGACGCCAGAAACGTAAGTTGCGGATCTCGGTGACTGACCGTTGTAATTTCAAATGCAGCTATTGCATGCCTGAACATCCGGAATGGATGAATAAAAAAGATTTGCTCAGTTTTGAAGCCCTGTATGCTTTTTGCGAGTTTATGGTGCGACACGGGATTGAGCAGATCCGGGTGACGGGGGGCGAACCGTTGATGCGCCAAGGCATCGTTCATTTTATTGCCCGCTTACAGACGCTGAAAGCCTTTGGCCTTAAACGTATTTCCATGACCAGCAATGGCCATTATTTAAAAGATTATGCCCAGCCGCTTAAACAGGCAGGACTGGACGACCTGAATATCAGTCTGGACAGTCTTGATCCAAAGCAGTTTCAGCAACTGACCCAAAAACAGTTACAGCCTGTACTTCAAGGTATTTCTGCCGCGCAGCAGGCAGGGTTGTCCGTCAAGATAAATAGTGTGCTCATCAAAGGCATCAATGACAATCAGATTATTCCTCTCGTAAAATGGGCACAGTATCAGGCTGTAGAACTGCGTTTTATTGAGTTTATGCCCCTCGATGGCGATCAGAAATGGAATCCGTCTGATGTCATCAGTGAGCAGGATATCCTGGATCAACTGAAAACTGAATTTGATGTCCAGGTATCTCAAGGACAAGGCGCCAATCCAGCCCGTGGCTATTTGGTCAATGGGCAGCCTTTGGGGATTATTTCCACCATTACCCATTCATTTTGCAGTGATTGTGACCGTCTGCGCCTCAATGCCCAAGGTGAATTTTATAACTGTTTATTTGCCAGACAAGGCCTGAACCTTAAGGCAGATATCGAACAACTGGCGCTGGATCATTTCGCCACACAGACATTTCAGCACAAGCTCCACGCTTATATCTGGCATAAAGAGGCCGGCTTCCATGCGATCCAGCAATCACCAATACAAAAGCCGATCCGAAAAATCAGCATGCACAGCATTGGAGGGTAAATATGTCACTCACTCAGCAAAAATTAATTCATATCAAAATAGAAGCCTTCGGTGCGATTGAACGACAAATTCCCGCAGATTTAAATTTGCAATGCGAGTCTGAAATTCATGTTTCTGAAGTCCTGAACCAGTTGCTATCCCTCTATCCCGATATACAGCCCATGCTGGAACGTTGTGCCTGTGCAATCGGTGAAGACATTATTTCCAGACAGAATGTTTTAAATCGTGACAGTACGCTGGTGCTGTTATCGCCGGTAGCAGGAGGCTGAGATGCAACTCAAGTCACTAAAACAATTTGCCCGAATCCAGCAGACTGCTTTTAGTCTGGAGGATTTTGATGGTATCCAGCATTTTCCGGAATGTGGTGGAATCGGCATCTTTGTCGGAACAGTACGTAACCATCATCAGGGGAAAGCTGTGCGTGCCCTGAAATATACCGCCTATGCGCCTGTGGCTGAAAAAATGATTCGTGAAATTGAACAGCAGATCCAGATCAAATACCAGGTGTCTTATGTGCGGGTAGTGCACCGTATTGGTGAGCTGGAGGTTGGGGAAACAGCCATTATTGCTATGGCTTATGCGGCCCATCGTCGTGAGGCCTTCGCTGCCTGTGAGGAAGCTGTGGAACGGGTGAAGCATGAGGTTCCGGTCTGGAAAGAAGAGTTTTATCTGGATGGTAGCAGCCAGTATGTGGAAGGCTGTTGTATTCGAAAAGATCATGGACCTGAAACTAATCACTCTCATCATGCAGAAGAAGCGCATTGTCACCATCACCATGTAGCAGAACACGCTTGCCAATCACCATCTAATTAAATGCGTCCAATGAGGATGCATAAGATGAATCACTTTAAAACAGATTTTAAAAATTAGCCTGGGATGAATCATGAAAAATGTAGGGATGAAAGCAGAAAGTTACCGTACAGCAATTGCCACTGGAATCCTGCATGCACCGCCACATTGCATTGAGCTGCTACGTAATGGCAATACTGAAAAAGGTGATGCCCTGAAAACAGCACGCATTGCCGGCATTCTAGGTGCCAAACGGACCGATGAGCTGATTCCATTGTGCCATCCATTACCGATTTATCGTGCCGATGTGGAATATGAACTGTGTGATGCACATGTCGAAATTATTGCTACTGTTGAAACCATTGGACCAACTGGTGTGGAAATGGAAGCTTTGACAGCGGTCAGTCTGGCAGGTCTGACCTTGTATGACATGCTGAAGCCGCATTGTGAACCGGAAGATTTGTCGCTGGATCAATGCAGGTTGCAGCAGAAAAAAGGCGGAAAATCACATTTTACCCGCGTACTTAAAGAGAGTCTGTCCGCTTCGGTTATTGTGCTGTCCGATACGGTTGCAGCAGGCAAAAAGCCGGACACTGCCGGACAAAACGTAATGGAAATTTTAAAAGAAGCCAATTTTGATTCTATTAGTTATCAGGTTATTCCCGATAGCCCAGAACAGCTCTTGACCCTGATTGAACAGCAGAAAAATCAGTATCCGCTGATTCTAACTGTGGGCGGTACTGGCTTAGGTCCTAAAGACCTGACCGTCGAAACCCTACAACCTTTGCTGCAACGGGAAATTCCCGGTTTAATGGAAGCTTCACGTAGTTTTGGGCAAAAACGTACCCCTTATGCAGCATTAAGTCGTGGCGTGGCTGGCTATATTGAGAACAGTCTGGTGATGACCCTACCGGGAAGTCGTCAGGGTGCGAAAGAATCTCTGATCGCGGTACTTCCGGCTTTGGTGCACTTGTTTGATGTGCAAAAAAATATCCCACATGCGGGGGGCTATCAATGAATCAGGCAATATCGCATTCAGCCTGCGGTGCTGAGCCGGGACTGATTTCTGTTGATCAGGCACTACAGATGATACTTGAGCAGACGAATGTCTTGGCAACTGAAAGCCTGCCGCTTGTTCAGACTCTGAATCGCTATCTGGCAAAAGCGATTGATTCGGCTATTCCATTGCCGCTGTTTTCACAAAGTGCTGTAGATGGCTACGCGCTTTGTAGTGCAGAAAATGTTAGTGCTCACAGCACTTTTGAACTCATTGGAGAGATTCGGGCAGGGCAAAGTACTGAAATTGAACTGCGGCCAGGTCAGGCGGTCCGGATTTTTACCGGTGCCAGGATTCCAGCAGGAACTACAACGGTCGCCCGTCAGGAAATTGTCAAATGCCATGCCAATCAAATCATTATTACAACAGACCTAAAGCCTCATACGGATATACGTGATGCAGGCGAGGAAATCGCACAAGGGCAGCGTCTGGCAGATGCAGGTCAAAAACTGCATGTAGGTGCAATTGCAGCTTTGAGCATGGCAGGCGTAAAGCAGGTTTCAGTCTATCGTTATCCTAAAATTGCTGTTGTGATTACTGGAGATGAAGTCGCTTCCAGCATTGAAGACCTGAATTCCGGAAAAATCTTTGACGCCAATGCTCCACTGATTCAGGCCTGGTTTCAATCACAGGGTCAAAACGTAGATATTCTGCATGTTTCAGATAATGAGTATGAGCTGCAAACGTTAATACATCGTCTTAAAAACCAATACGACTTCATATTGACCACAGGCGGGGTTTCGGTGGGTGATTATGATTTCATTCGTCCTGTTGCCCTGGAGCAAGGTTTTGAGCAGATTTTCTGGAAAGTGAAGCAGAAGCCCGGAAAACCGATGTTATTTGCCAAGTATCGTCGAGATGATCAAGGTTACTGTTATCTCTTGGGTTTGCCGGGAAATCCGGCTGCTGTGTATGTCGGGATGCAAATCTATACGGCAACTTTACTGAATGCCTTACAAGGGCAAAAGCAGTCACCTGCATGGCTTAGTGCGGTAATGACATATGATTTGAAAGCGGATGCACGTGAACGTTTTTTAAGAATGGCTGCAGAATTTGATCAGGGTACTTTAAAGCTCAAAAGCCTGGCGAAACAGCAGTCGCATATGTTGAGTAATCTGATGCAGGCCAATTGTCTGGTACGTATTCCGGCAGCAACAGAAATCCAAGCCGGGCATGTGGTACAAGGTTTACTGATTTGAAATGCCTGTCGCAATTCTCAATATTCGAATCACATAGAATGAGAAAGATGGATTTATTCAAAGTTCTACTCACTGGCGTGCTGTTGACTAGCCCCATGCTGTATGCCGAAACAGTTAAAATATATGCCGCAGCCAGCCTGACCAATGCGATTACTGATATTTCCAGACTATATGAGCAACAGCATCGGGACATCCAGATCGTTCCGGTTTTTGCTGCGTCTTCGGTATTGGCGAAACAAATTGCGGCGGGAGCCAGCAATGATCTATTTTTCTCTGCAGACCTGGACTGGATGAATGATCTGATCAAGAAACAAAAAATTCAGATCGGTCAGATTCGACCTTTGCTTTTGAATGAACTCGTATTGATTAGTCCTATTCAGCAAAAAAATCATTTTAAAATGTCAGCCGACTTTAATCTTGCTAAAGCCTTTCAAGGCTATCTATGTACCGGACAAATGGAATCGGTGCCTGCCGGAAAATATGCCAAGCAAAGCTTAACCCGGCTAGGGTGGTTGAATCCGCTTCGGGGCAGAATAGTCGGTACGGATAGCGTTCGTTCAACCTTGGCTTTTGTAGAACGTGGCGAATGTCAGGTCGGCATTGTGTATAGAACTGATGCCTTGATGAGTAAAAAAGTTAAAATTTCAGGAGTATTTCCAGCCAGTACACATCGTCCGATTGTGTATCCAATCGCTTTAACCCGGCAGGGCCAGAAAAATCAGGCAGCAGTCCAATTTTCTGAATTTATCCAGACGAGTCCAAGGGCCAGGCAGATTTTCCAGAAATATGGTTTTAAGCTTAAGGTAGGCTAACTGCTCATGCTTACACCAGAAGAACTGAGTGCCTTAGCGCTTTCAGCCAAAGTAGCGGGCTTTGCCACAGCGGTGTGTCTGCCATTTGCTATCGCCGTAGCATGGTTACTGGCGCGTTATGAATTCAGGGCCAAATTTCTTGTAGAGGCGATATTGCAGATGCCCATGGTGCTACCGCCGGTGGTACTGGGGTATCTTCTGCTCCTGCTGTTTGGTCATCAGGGGATGTTAGGGCAATATCTGCATGCATGGGGAATTCAGCTGATATTTAACTGGAAAGGTGCGGTACTGGCAGCAATCATTGTGGCATTTCCTTTAATGGTACAACCGATTCGTTTGTCTTTTCAAATGATCAACCGGCAATTAGAACAGGTGGCAGGATCTCTAGGCGCTGCACCATGGCGGGTATTCTGTAGCATTAGCCTGCCTCTGGCTTTGCCTGGAATTTTAATCGGTAGCATTTTATGTTTCAGCCGCAGTCTGGGAGAATTTGGTGCCACCATTACCTTTGTTGGCAATATTCCAGAAGAAACCCGCACGATTCCCATCGCCATTTATAGCCTGTTACAACAGCCTGATGGAGAAAGTATGGCTATGCGTTTGGTCATTTTATCTCTGATTCTGGCTTTTTCAGCCTTGATTGCAAATTACTGGATCATGCAGAAGTATCAACGTAAATTGGAGGGCTAAGATGCTGAAGTGTGATTTTCAGTTTAATTACGCAAATTTCCAGCTACAGGCCAGTCTGGATATGCAGACGCAGTTGATTGGTATCGTCGGAGCATCAGGAAGTGGAAAAAGCACCTTTTTAAAAAATATTGCAGGGCTATTAAGACCTTCACAAGGCTTTATTCATTTCCAGCAAAAAATATTATTTGATCATCAGCAGAAACTGAATATTCCTGTTCATCAAAGAAAAATTGCCCTGATTTTTCAGCAAGCCTTGCTGTTTCCGCATCTGAATGTCATGCAGAATTTAAAATATGCAGAACAGCTAAATATAAAAAATAAAGGTCAGCAGAAATTTATGTTTGAAGACATTGTGGAGCTACTCGAATTAAAGGCTCTGCTTCGGCATCGGGCGCATCAGCTTTCTGGTGGACAGGCACAGCGCGTTTCTATCGGTCGTGCACTTTTATCTTCTCCCGACCTATTACTTTTGGATGAGCCTTTAAATGGACTGGATCAAAAGCTGAAAAACCAGATTTTACCTTTTCTGAAAATTGTGATTCATCAAACAGATTTACCCATGATTTATGTGACTCATCATGTAGATGAAGTGGCGTATTTACAGGCACAACTGCTGCATTTTGAAAAGGGAAAAATTATTTGATCCAGCCCTGCACCGATTTAAACCAGCAATGACTCCGGGCAGGTCATCCTATCGCTGTTTTGCTCATAATTTCTCAGAAGATATCTATTTTTCTCTCTATTTTTAAGAAAGAAAAGTCTAAATTTGAAAGTGAAATAAAAATTATTTTATATAAAAGAATAGTTTATTTTATGTTAAAAATAATCTGGCATGACCTATGCATATATCTGATTAAAGTCAAAGAAGACTCAACATTTGTATGACGGCCAATGACGTCCGTTCTGATCGTTACTGATATGCCTCGGCATCACAGTGACTTAAATACGTTCAGTTCTGGTAAGGAAATGGCTATGTCTTCAAATACAAGTCTCAATAAAGCAACAAAAATAAGTCTATTTAACTTCAGTAGTTCAGCGATGCGGGCCTTCCATATGAGTTGGCTCGCTTTTTTTGTCTGTTTTTTTGCATGGTTTGCCTGTGCACCTTTAATGCCCGTCATTGCCGGTGAATTCAGCCTGACCAAAGAGCAGATCGCCAATATCAATATTGCCGCAGTCGCCATTACCATTCTGGTGCGTCTGATCGTAGGGCCATTGTGTGATAAATACGGTCCGCGTAAAACCTATACCGCCTTACTGATTATTGGCAGTATTCCGGTGTTTGGTGTGGCGTCGGCCAACAGTTATGAATCTTTCTTGTTTTTCCGTTTATTGATTGGCGCCATCGGTGCCAGTTTTGTCATCACTCAATATCATACCAGTATCATGTTTGCGCCGAATGTCGTGGGAACGGCAAATGCGACTACAGCAGGCTGGGGGAATGCCGGTGGCGGTGCGACTCAAGCCCTGATGCCTTTAATGCTGGCTGCTTTGGTAATGTTCGGTGTAGAACAGGCAATGGGATGGAGAATTGCACTTCTGGTTCCGGGTATTCTGATGATCATTGTCGGTGTACTGTACTGGAAATTCACCCAAGACTGTCCACAAGGTAATTTTAAAGAACTCCGTGCTCAAGGTATTTCTGTCGGTAGCGATAAAAAAGGTGGTCTTGCCATTCTGATGCATGCCGCACGTAACTACCGTGTGTGGATTCTATTTGGGGCTTACGCAGCCTGTTTTGGTATTGAAATTTTCATCCATAATATTATTGCCTTGTACTTTGTCGACAACTTTCAGTTTGGCTTAAAAGAGGCAGGCATGGCTGCCGGAATTTTTGGTTTACTGGCATTGTTTGCCCGTGCCTTGGGCGGTATTGTTTCAGACAAAGTCGCGATTCGAAAAGGTCTGGATGGCCGAACCAAAGTCCTGTTTGCTTTGATCATGCTGGAAGGTCTATTTCTTATTCTATTCTCACAAATGAATAGCGCGACCTTGGCGATCATGGCAATGACCGTCTTTGCCTTGTTTACTCATATGGCATGTGGCGCTACCTATGCACTGGTACCCTTTATCGACCGTGATGCCTTGGGTGGTGTGGCTGGTATTATTGGAGCAGGTGGCAATGTCGGCGCGGTGGCTGCGGGGTTCCTGTTAAAAGGGATGCTGGATATTCAAACCACTTTGATGGTACTGGGTGGCTTGGTGGTGATTGCTGCAAGTTGTGTGTTGATGATCCGTTTCTCTGTCGAGCATAAAGAAAAAGAACAGCGTTTATATGAACAGGCCGTGACTGAACGTCATCTGGCGGAAGTACAGCAATAACACAACACGCCCTGATATAAAATGAATTGACAAAAAGGATAGCAATATCCTTTTTGTTGTTTTTGCTAACGCAATAATAAAATGATGAGCTATATATTCAGGATAGGAAAATTTTATTTAAAAAGTACAGAATGGTTGAATTTATCGAATAAAATTAAAATCATTTATAGTTTATATGTTTAATTTGAGATGAAAAAATTATATATATTTTAATAATGATTTTTAAAAAAATAAATGAATTTAATAAGTGTACATAAAATAAAAGCCATTTTAATAATGGCTTTTATGCTTATGGTGGAGGATTAATAAGTTTTATAAGTTAAAAACTTTCCGGATAATACGACATTCACCCGATCTCCGTTTGGATTATTCTCACGTTGAATATCCATATTGAAATCAATTGCACTCATAATTCCATCACCAAATTCTTCATGGATCAGTTCTTTAATAGTCATACCATAGACGCTGACAACCTCATACCAGCGATAAATCAGCGGATCTGTCGGCACGCTAGTTGGCAGAGAACCTTTATAGGGTACGATTTGCAACCAGGCGATGGCTTCATCAGTCAATCCAAATATTTCACCAATTTTTTCTGCCTGTTCTTTATTAAAAGCCATCTGACCCAAACATGCGGCTGTCACCCATTCTTTAGAAAGGCCTATTGTTTCAGCGACATCTGCCCATTTGATAGACTTTAAAACTTTCGCTGAAATAATCATGTCTGTCACTTGTTGACGATGGCTAATCATAATCTTCTCCAATAGCTATATTTAAAAAATGACCGCTATAGATAATGCAGAGATTGTGCCAATATAATTATAAGGATGAAATTTTAAAATAATTTATAGGATTTTTATTAGCCATTTAAAATAAATGGCATGCTATTTGCTTTAATCTATATTAAATATGGCAACGGCGCCATAACACAATTGATCTGTTTGAATAATGCAAGGCAAAGACGCCTAGGGTTGAAATAGACCTTAGGCGTTTTTTATTTGCAAACAGGCAAGTAATTTATATAAAGGGGATAAAAATATGGCTTATCTTGCTCCTGCAGAGTTTGCAAAAAAAGTGGTCGATGCCGGTGAGGCAAAACTTCATATGGCAACGCGTGATGTTTTAATTCGTGCGTTTATGGCAGGTGCAATTCTGGCACTGGCAGCAGTATTTGCCGTGACGATTGCGGTACAAACAGGGGTGCCACTGATCGGTGCGCTGCTATTTCCAGTCGGTTTCTGCATGTTATATCTATTAGGCTATGACCTGCTGACCGGGGTATTTGTATTGACTCCATTAGCCTGGTTAGACAAACGTCCTGGGGTAACGTGGTCACGTATTTTAAAAAACTGGGGACTGGTTTTTTTAGGTAACTTTGCCGGATGTTTAACCGTGGCAGTGTTGATGGCCGCAGTCTATACCATGGGTTTCGCCGCTGAACCGAATGCGGTCGGGGTGAAAATCGCCCATATTGGGGAAGACCGGACTTTGGGCTATGCCGAATATGGTTTTGCTGGCTGGATGACGATTTTTATCCGCGGCATGCTGTGTAACTGGATGGTATCACTCGGTGTAATTGGTGCCATGATGTCAACCACGGTCAGTGGCAAATTCATCGCGATGTGGATGCCAATCATGCTGTTTTTCGCCATGGGCTTTGAGCATTCAGTAGTAAATATGTTCCTCTTCCCATTTGCCATGATGATGGGCGGTGATTTCTCGATTACAGACTATTTCTTGTGGAATGAATTACCGGTGGCACTGGGGAATCTGGTGGGTGGTCTGGCACTGACAGGTCTGGCGCTCTATACCACGCATGTACGTACTGGCGATAAAAAAGAATTCTAATCTGAGCATGATGATTTATGCCTTGAGATTAAAGGGATCAATTCGATCCCTTTTTGAGTATTTAAAATGAATAAAAAATTAAAGATCAGCATTGGGCAATATTCTTCCGCTGGAATCAAAACACAGAATCAGGACTTTCATGGGGTCTATATTCCGGAAGGCCATGCGCTTAGCAGTAAGGGCATTGCCTGTGCAATTGCAGACGGAATCAGCAGCAGCAATGTCAGTCATATTGCAGCAGAAACTGCTGTCAGCAGTTTTCTATCGGATTATTATTCGACTTCAGATGCATGGAGTACCCAAACTTCAGCGGCACGGGTCATTCGTGCGACCAACTCCTGGCTCTATGCACAAACCCAGCAGAGCCGCGGGCGTTTTGATAAAGATCAGGGTTATGTCTGCACCTTTAGTGCACTGATTTTGAAACAAAATAGGGCACATATCTTTCATGCTGGCGACAGCCGGATTTATCGCATTCAGGCACAAGTCATTGAACAGTTGACGGCTGATCACCGTATTTGCCTGTCATCAACAGAACATTATTTAAGTCGTGCACTGGGTGCCGACCATCGTATCGACGTCGATTATCAGCAGCTTGAATTATGTGAAGATGATTTCTTTATCTTGATGACAGATGGAGTCTATGAGTTTATTGATATGCAGCTCATATCGGAGATGCTGCAACAGCAACAACATCTGGATATCATTGCCAAGTCTATAGTCGAGCTAGCCTTTAAACGGGGCAGTGATGACAATCTCACCATTCAAATCATTAAAGTGGATCAACTACCAGAGGAAAAATACTTCCAGATTAAAAGTCATGTTTTATTTCCACAACAGCTAAGTCATGGTGATCTGTTTGAAGGTTATCGGATTGATAAAATCCTGCACCAAAATCATCGCAGCAGCCTCTATTTGGCGCATGATGAAGCGACACAAAATCAGTTGGTCATTAAAACCTTGTCTGTCGATGTGCAGGATGATCTCAAAGCCGTAGAACAATTTCAGCTGGAAGACTGGGTATCGAAACGCTTAAAACATGAAAATCTGCTGCAATGCTATCCACATAAGGGCAGCAAGAAGTTTTTATTTCAAAGTTATGAATATTTACAAGGGGAAAGCCTAAACCGATGGCTGCACCGTCATAAAACTGCTTTAACTTTACAGCAGTTGCTTCCGATCATTGAGCAGGTGGCCAAAGCATTGAATGCCATGCACCGTCTTGAAATGCTGCACCAGGATGTACGACCAGAAAATGTCATGCTGCTCGAACCAGCCGATACCTTGAAAGTGAAACTGATTGATTATGGATCGACTGCGGTCAGAGGTCTAGTTGAACTGAATCCCAAACACGCAGATGTTCCTTTGGGAACCTTGGCCTTTATGGCACCTGAGTATTTTATTGGACGCTCACCCTCAGTAAAATCAGATCAGTTCTCGCTGGCGGTGATGAGTTATTATTTATTAACCCGACAGTTGCCTTATGGGACGGACCTCGCGCGCTGCAAGACCGAAAAGGCCTTAAAGCAGGTTCGATATCATCCTCTCTATGAGTATCGACCGGATCTGCCACATGGCTTGGACGCAATCTTTAAAAAAGCGCTTTCCATTCGCCCGGAGCAGCGCTATGAAGCACTTTCAGCCTTTATATATGATCTGAAACACCCAGATATCAAATTTAAAAAATCAGTTTCACGCCCTATGCTTGAAAAGCATCCAGTCACTTTCTGGAAATCCTGCACAGCGATTCTTTTTTTGTTATTGCTCTGGGTGTTTGCACTATATTTTAGCCAATGAAAATAATCCAAATAAGCTGTTGAACGATTTTTTTTGACTGAAGTAAAAAATCAGATGTGATTTGAGCTGAGATGTAGTCAAAATATCTATTTATTCTTATTGCAGATTTTTCTATTTTTACGATGATTGACTCTGTGTTTTCGAAGATTATCCCTATAAAATAGAAAGTGCAGTTAAAATCTAAGTAAGCATAAAAACATTGGAATAATAATTGCTTATTTTTAATACCATTAGAATAAAAAGGCAGATGAGACATGAAAATTCAATTTTTTAAGCTGATTTTAATCTTGAGCAGCAGCATGGTGATGAGCCAAACCAGTCTCGCCGGAGATGGTGGCTTGCGTTTTGCTGAGAAAAATCAGGAAATAGCGGCACAAATTCAGGCCAAGAAAAAAACGGCAGAAATACAAGCGCAGTCCCTACAAGCAAAAGCCTCTACAGAAACGAAATAGTAAAATAGCACTCATCCAAGAAGGTGAGCTGTTCAGATTAGATCAGATGTATAAGATGTGGTGATGCGAAAAACTAGTCCCTAACTTTTTAATACTGAAAAAAAACTCCCCATCTATTTTAAGAATGGGGAGTTTTTTATTTTGCATCTCAGGGAAAATTACTGAATTTGTTCCTCATCCTGTCTTTCCTGACGCAGCTGATCACGTTGTCTCTGTGGATCATGAAGGCCTAATTGACCTCGCTGGATCTCACGATCCTGTTTTTCTTGAGGATCAAGTTGTTCTTCAGTTAGTTCTTCATCATTTCGATCGATTGGATCCGACATAGTCTTTCATCCTCTAAAATACTTTCTAATTTTTATTGTATGAGTGCAGCAAAATTATTCTGTAACTTTTATGCCTGAGTTAGTTTTCTATCTTGTTGCTGTTTTAAGTTTTAAGTTTTAAGTTTTAAGTTTTAAGTTTTAAGCGATATTTTATGGATTATTTTAATAATGTTTAAATTAACTAAGAAAATTAAATTAATAAAAATTAAGAGAATAGGAATTTTAACTTATTGAACCTCTAAGTGAGCACATCTCATTAATTTAATCTAAAAATGAAAAAAACTAAATTAATAAAAGAAAATCGGTTATGCTTAAGACAGATCAAGTGTCATCCGTCTTTTGAAATTTCTGGTATTTTCCATGATAGAACTTCGCCATTTAAGAACTTTAACTGCTCTGCGGGAACATGGTTCTCTGGTTGCAGCAGCAAGTGATTTATGTTTAACCCCATCGGCCTTGTCACATCAGCTACGTGAACTCGACCAATGGTTTGGCGTCGAAGTGGTCAATCGGCGTAGTCGTCCCGTCAGTTTTTCAAATGTTGGGGCGCGGTTGCTAAAACTGGCAGATGAAATATTACCGCAAGTTCAAATTGCACAGAGTGATATCAGTCGTATTGTGCATGGTCAGACCGGACGAATTGTTTTCTCCTCTGAATGTCATAGCTGTTTTGACTGGTTGATGCCGCTACTCAATCAATACCGGATGCAATATCCGGATGTAGATCTGGACTTTGCTTCAGGTTTCGAATCGAATCCGCATGAATTATTGCAAACCGGAGAATTTGATCTTTTAATTACGGCTGATCCGATTGCGCTCAAAGGCATTGAATATTTCCCGATTTTCGAATACGAATCACGCTTGGTTTTATCCAATACCCACCCACTGGTACGTGCGAAAGAGATTACTGTTCAGGAACTTGCTGAAGAAACGCTGGTGACTTATCCGGTGGATAAACACCGTTTGGACATCATGTCGCGTTTGTTTATTCCCGCTAATATTCTACCCAAAGCCATTCGTACCACCGACTTGACCCAAATGCTGATTCAGCTGGTGGCAAGTGGTCGCGGGATTGGTGCATTACCTGATTGGGTGGTCAATGAATATGAGCAGAAAGGCTGGGTGACATCACGCCGTTTAGACTGCGTGGCGCCTGAAGGCTTACGTCGAACTTTATACGCCGGCTATCGCACAGAAGAAAAGCAGAAAGATTATTTTGAAGGCTTCTTGAAACAGCTGGATCGGTTTTCCAAGAAAAGACAGGTCTATTACAGCTAATTTGCGAATAGTTAAATATATTTAGTCCGTTATTTTTAAAAATCCTGCATCGTCAGGATTTTTAAAAATTGATTGTTTTTCTCTCAAGGATTTCAATTTTTCTATAAGGTGACGAGGTTAATCTTGTCTACTTTAAATCAGAAAATATACAACTTCGGCCAACTTTCGAAATTAAAGAACTGGTTTAGTTGATTATAAATTTTTCTACTTATCACATTTTGCCAAGTGGAAATACATCTGTGCAGAATTAAATTACATATTATTAAATATCAGTTACTTAAAAATTAAGTTCTTGGAACTTGTGAGGATGTAGTTTTGATCTTGCAAGTTGATTCTTAATAAAAAGATTAAATAAAATGAAAAAAAATACGCTGATCAGTCAATTTTTTGGCAGAAAATAACTCCTGAAAATAACAATGTTGATCTATGCTACAGCATAATTTTTAAACTGATTTCCTCTCATAAAACGGAATCACTTATACAGGACTGTATAAAATCGCCATGCACATGACAAAAATTCCTCTCAAGAAAAGCCCGCTGAGCCTCATGATTCTGTCGATTGTCTCAGGTCATCTTTATGCTGAAACTGCCGTAGAACCGGGCAACGTTCAACAGCTGAATACCATTGTGATCAGCGCTGAGCAAAATGCCAATCCGCAGCAGCAATATCAGAAAGAGCTGGCTCAGGTTTCAGGAGGAACGAATTTTATTGGCGAGCAGCAGTTAGAACAGCAGCGACTTGCGACCACAGCCGATGTGTTCCGTTTACAGCCAGGAATTTATGCCCAGTCTGCAGGAAATGAAGGTGCAAAAGTCTCAATCCGTGGTTCAGGAATCAACCGGACTTCAGGTGCACACGCATCCGGTACGCACGTCCTGATTGACGATATTCCATTTACCGGACCGGGCGGCACAGCGTATGAACTGCTAGAACCCTGGTGGATTGATCATGTCGGGGTTTATCGCGGAGCCAATGGCTTTAAACAGGGTGGACTGGCATTAGGTGGAACAATCAATTACAAATCCAAGACCGGCGCAGATCAGGATGGCTCTGAACTCAAATATGAAATGGGCAGCCATGGTTATCAAAAATATCAGTTTAGTACCGGCCGAAAGCTGGATCAGATGGATTATTATCTGGCGCTGACGAGTACCCAGTTTGATGGAATTCAGGATCATGCTGAAGGCGATGGTAAGGGTCTGGCTTTTAATTTGGGCTATCAGATCAGTCCGGATATCGAAACCCGTTTTTATGCTCGTTACCGTGAGAGCAAGCATTTAACTCCAGGACGGATTACACAAGAACAGCTCAAAAATGATCCTGAAGCAGCGAATAGCTTTAATTTAGCGGTAGATGCCAAACGGATTCAGCCGGGCAGTACTTGGCTGGCCAATACCACGACCTGGAATTTACAGGATTATGCAAAACTGACTGGCAGTCTGGCTTATCATCATTATCCGCTGGATTTACGTGAAAGCAGTTATCGTACCAATGTCGATTATGAAGATATTACAGCGCGCTTCCAGTATGAAAAACCTTACCAGTTTCTAGGTCTGGAGCATCAGGGGCGTATTGCCTTGCGCAGCACGACTCATCGTCCGGACAGTGGTGTAACGGAAACCATCCGACGTGATACGACTATTGATGGAACTTTGTATCCGGCAGATACCGTTACCCGCCGTTATACCTATCGCGGTTCAGACAACGTCCTGCAATTTGATCAGGAAACCACATTAAATGATCAGTTCAAATTAGATTTGGGACTGGCAGCGGTGTATACCCATCGGGAAAGTGAAGTAACTTATCCTGTGGCGAGTCCTGAAGTCAGCCGTTATGAATGGAATTTTGCACCACGACTTGGTTTGACCTATCAGCCGAATGAGTCTGTGCAATGGTTTGCCAATTTAAGCCGCAGCATTGAGCCAGCACATCCTTGGGCAATGGCTTGGTCTTCACCGTATTATTTTGACAGTGGTGTCGCTTCAGGCCGGGTGCGCGCGCCCATCTATTTGGACACGCAAACCGCCAATAGCTTTGAACTGGGTGGACGTGGACAATCAGTCTTTGGAGACTGGGCACTGAGCTACTATTATTCCAAAGTGAAAAATGAACTGTTAACCTCTGAAATGATTAAAACCTATGAAGATGGATCGAATCGACCTTCAGAGCCCATTGCTGTTGAATCAAATGCCACGCCAACGATTCATCAAGGGGTGGAGCTAAGTCTGGATACGCCATTGCATGAATCCGAATATGGCGAACTGCGTCTGCAACAGGCTTATACCCTTAGCGATTTTCAGTACAAAAATGATCCATTGTTTGGCAAAAACCAGTTACCGGGAATCCCTAAACATCTTTATCAGGCTCAACTGAGTTATGCCTTGAATAATGGCCTCTATATTGGTCTGAATACTGAATATGTATCCAAAATGGCGCATGATTATGCCAATAGCCGATTTAGTGACGACTATCAGATCTGGGGCATTGACCTGGGTTATGCGCCAGAGCATCAATCATGGAAAACCTGGATCAACTTTAAAAATATCACCGATGAAAAATATGCTGCGGTCGTGATTCCTGGTTTAAATGATCAAGGTGCTGATGTAACGCGATCTTCGCCAGGTGAAGGTTTTTCTACTTATGCCGGTGTGTCATTTAAATTTTAATTATTTAAAATCAAAAAAAGAGCGGTAAAAACCGCTCTTTTTATTTATTGATAGAAAGGATTTATCAGGTTTCCAAAATTCCGGTAACGCCTGTCACAATCATATCAATGGCAATCGTACCAATCAGAAGCGCTGCAACACGACCGACAATATCGACATACAGGTCAATGTAGTTGGAATATTTATGCTGTAAATGATCATGCAGGTATTTCATCAGAATTAGCAAGCTACAGGTCAGAAACAGGGTAAAGAAGATCACCAGAATGG
The DNA here is from genome assembly GCF_022809915.1 of Acinetobacter lwoffii. Classification (GTDB taxonomy): domain Bacteria; phylum Pseudomonadota; class Gammaproteobacteria; order Pseudomonadales; family Moraxellaceae; genus Acinetobacter; species Acinetobacter lwoffii_M. The sequence continues at coordinate 67,626 of NZ_JALGQY010000003.1, forward strand.
TTTGCATTAAACTGAGCTGAATCCCGGTAATCACGGAAGCCGAAATGGTGCCGGGACCGATCATAAACGGCATGGCAATCGTACCCGCCAGATGACTGGGCGCTCCACGCATCACACCAATCGTATCAGCACCTTCAAAGACATAACGATAGCCAATCACCAGAAAAATAATACCGCCAAAAATCTGGAAGGACTCAAACCGTACATGCAAGACTTCATTAAAGAAGGCTTCACCGGTTTTTGCAAAAATGATGAACACAATAAAGCTGATCAGACTGCCCTGAATCAATGCCATGTTGAATACTTTTGCGTCGGAATTACGGATAATTCCGAGCATATAAATACTCATCAGAAAAGGGTTGAGCAGGGAGAAAAACAGGGCAAATGCATTCAAACTTTCTGACATCATTCAGTCCTTCCGTAGTTGAGATATCCTAGATTTCACGGTCCGGGAACAGCGGACGTTTACCTGGGCTGATCCGGTTAATATGCAGATACATCATATGGCGTTCATATTTATCCAGGATGTCATTGATCACCTGTTCCTTACTGTAACCGACCAGATCGTTTCCCTGAGAGCCTTCAAACAGATAACTTTCCAGACGATAGTAATAACGTTTGGTTCGTTTACCACGTGAACTGAAATTTGGCGTGTCATAGCGTACCGGCCATATTTCGTAGACAAAGTTTTCTTCTTCATCGAGCTGGATGGTCAGATCCAGATGATACAGTTCAGGTTCTTCCTCCAGCGATTTTTCCTGAATATTGACTTGAATACCTTTGTCAATTAACTCGGTTGCAACGGCCTCAATGGCTGGTTTGCAAACATTGTCCAGCATGGTACGCGTCTGGGACAGGCTTGGATGCAGCATGACCCGGCTCAGACGCTTCTTCCAGTTCAAAATATCCACATTACCGACCACAGGTGCCGCATTCAGGCTGGTGCTTGCCTGACGAAAATCCTCCAGACGCAAGGACTTATAGAGTCCCGCCATCACAAAGAAAATGACGAAACTAAAAGGCAGACCCATAATAATTGTGGTGTTCTGTAATGCTGTCACGCCATTCGCCATGAGCATTGCCAAAGTCAGCAAACCGATGGCAATGGCCCAGAACACACTCAGCCAGCGCGGTGAATCATGTTCAATATTAGTGAATTTGGTCGTGAAATTTCCCAATACCAATGCCCCCGAGTCCGCTGAGGTCACATAGAACAGTAAGCCGGTAATGGTGGCGACACCTGCAGTAAACATAAAGCCTGGATACTGCGCCAAGAGATCATAAAAACCATGTGCCGGATTTTCTAAAACTGTCGTACCAAGTTGAGTATTACCATCAAAAATCACGCTGTATAAAGCACTGTTACCGAAAATAGACAACCAGGTCAGGGTAAATAACAGAGGAATAACCAAAGTCCCGGTGACAAATTCGCGAATGGTACGACCACGGGAAATACGGGCCAGGAACAGACCAACAAAAGGTGACCAGGCGATCCACCATGCCCAGAAGAACAGGGTCCAGCTATTCATCCACTCTTTCGGTTGTTCAAAAGGAAAACTGGTTAAAGAAAGTTTCGGGAACTGGCTGATATAGTCACCAAAATTTTGAATCAAGGCGGCTAATAAAAACTCGGTATTGCCTACAAACAGAATGAATAGCAGCAGCCCAATTGACACATAGATATTAATCTCAGACAGGATCCGGATGCCTTTATTGACACCGGCAGTGACTGAAATAATAGTAATAATCACAGCAACGGCGATGAGTGCGGTTTGAATCCAGATATTTTCTGGTAAATCAAACAATACATGCAGGCCATAATTTAATTGCACAACGCCAATCCCGCAGGTGGTGGCAATCCCGAAAATCGTGCCGAGTACTGCAGCCGTATCCACAGTATGGCCAATTGGACCATTAATTTTTTTTCCAAAAATAGGATAGAGTGCTGATCGAATGGTGAGCGGTAAATTATAGCGATAGCTGAAATAACCTAGCGCGACCCCAATCAGTGCATACATACTCCAGCCGGTTAAACCGTAGTGAAACAGGGTCCATACCATGGACTGGCGCGCAGCTTCGAAGGTTTCACCTTCGCCTACAGGCGGATTTATATAATGCGAAAGCGGTTCCGCCACTGAGAAAAACATCAGGTCAATCCCGATTCCGGCAGAAAATAGCATCGCCGACCAACTCAACAGGCTAAATTCTGGCTTGGAATGTTTGGGGCCTAATTTAATCTCGCCATAACGGGAACAGGCGATAAAGACGATAAAAACCAGATACAGCGTTGCCGCTAGCAGGTAATACCAGCTAAAGGTACGACTGACCCAGTTTAAAATATTGATAATGACTTGATTGGCTTGTTCATTAAATAAAATGGTAATGATAGAAAACAGCAGAATAAGTGTCGCCGAAAAATAAAAAACTACTTTATTCAGACCATCTTGCATCTCTTCATTTTTCTTTTGCATAAATCCATGACCATCGTGTTGTTGCCGGATGATCTACAGTGCAGTGTGATTTAAAAGCAAAAGCCTGCGGTAAAGCTTCCTTGTTTTCGTGAATTACAAACTTTTGCAAATCCAAAACAAACTGCGCTGTACATCAAGGGTGAGCTGGCACTATAATTTTTATTAATTGAACGTTCAATTAAAAAAGCGTTTATGAATTGTTACATCATTCAGCTAATTTTTTAGCAGAGTGATTTTTTATTGCTACATCCGTTATTCAGGTTAGTCTTATGCCAAAAGTTGGTATGCAACCGATCCGTCGCCAGCAACTGATCGATGCCACCTTAGCTGCAGTGAATGAGCTAGGTTTTGCAGAAGCTTCAATTAGTCAGATTGCTCAGAGGGCAGGTGTCTCAACCGGCATCATAAGTCATTATTTTCAAGGTAAAAATGGCTTGATTGAAGCCACAATGCGTTACTTATTGCAGCAATTGGGTAAATCTGTTGCACAGATAAAGATACAGGTTGATGACTTACCGGAGCAGCGCTTGCTGGCGATCGTACGCGGTAATTTTGCTGCTCCACAAACGGACAAAGCAGCCATGAAAGTCTGGTTGGCGTTCTGGGCTAGCAGTTTGCACCAACCTGAATTACACCGTTTACAGCAAATCAATCATTACCGTTTACATTCCAATCTCAAATATGAATTCATGAAAAAGTTGAGTAAAGACCAGGCAGAGAAATCCGCTCAAGGTCTGGCAGCATTGATTGACGGATTCTGGCTAAGAGGTGCTTTGGTAAGTGGCGAAATTGATCCAGAACTGCCGATTGAACTGTGTAGTGAATATATCCGGCAACAACTCAAATAACCCATCTGCGAGGAAATTCCATTGACAACATTCAAACTGCAACGTCCTTATATCCATGGACAATATGTCGATGCAACATCCAATAGCACGTTTCAAACAATTAATCCTGCAACTGGCGAAATTCTGGCAGATGTGCAGGTATGTACACAAGATGATATCGATCGCGCTGTTGAATCGGCACAGCAAGGGCAAAAATTCTGGGCAGAAATGACGGCGATTCAACGTTCCCGTATTTTGAACAAGGCTGTTGCTATTCTTCGCGAACGTAATGACGAGCTGGCTCGTTTAGAAAGTCTCGACAGTGGTAAAGCTTTCAGTGAAACATCCACCGTCGACATTGCGACAGGTGCAGATGTACTCGAATACTATGCAGGTATTTTGCCAGCATTAGAAGGCCAGCAAATCCCGCTCAGAAGCAGTTCGTTTGTTTATACCCGCCGTGAACCTTTGGGTGTAGTTGCCGGGATTGGTGCATGGAATTACCCGATTCAAATCGCCTTATGGAAATCTGCACCTGCACTGGCAGCAGGCAATGCCATGATCTTTAAAGCCAGTGAAGTAACGCCTTTAACTGCATTAAAACTGGCAGAAATTTATACTGAAGCAGGTGTACCGCATGGCGTATTCAATGTGGTGACCGGCAGTGGTGACATTGGTGGCTATCTGACTTCACATCCGGACATAGCCAAAGTTTCATTTACCGGTGGTGTCGCGACCGGCAAAAAAGTCATGGCCCAAGCTGCGAATTCCAGTCTGAAAGAAGTCACTATGGAGCTGGGCGGAAAATCTCCGCTGATTATCTGTGAAGATGCCGATCTGAATCTGGCGGCAGATATTGCCATGATGGCCAACTTCTACAGTTCCGGTCAGGTCTGTACCAATGGTACACGGGTATTTGTACCTTTAGCCTTGAAAGCAGAATTCGAAGAAAAGATTCTGCAGCGTATTCCTTATATCCGGATGGGGGATCCACTTGATCCTGAGACCAATTTTGGTCCAGTGTCCAGCTTCTCTCATATGGAAAAAGTGCTGGATTATATTGAACAGGGCAAAAAAGAAGGCGCTCGTTTACTTTGTGGGGGTGGCCGTGCCGAAGATGAGCAATTTGCCCAAGGCGCTTATGTGCTACCAACGGTATTTACCGATTGCCGTGACGACATGACGATTGTCCGTGAAGAAATTTTTGGTCCAGTCATGAGTATTCTGAGTTATGACTCAGAAGAAGAGGCGATTCGTCGTGCCAATGACACCGAGTATGGTTTGGCAGCTGGTGTCGTGACACCAAATCTGGCACGTGCGCACCGTATTATTCATCAAATTGAAGCCGGTATTTGCTGGATTAATACCTGGGGCGAATCTCCTGCAGAAATGCCAGTTGGTGGTTATAAACATTCGGGTGTCGGTCGCGAAAACGGTATTGTCACGCTACAGCAATATACCCAGACCAAGTCAGTTCAGGTCGAACTCAGTCCTTTCCAGTCTGTATTTAGCGCATAAGGGAGGATTGGATGAATTACGACTATATTATTATCGGTGCAGGTTCGGCAGGAAATGTGCTCGCAGCGCGTTTAACTGAAGATCCGGATGTGAAAGTCCTGCTGCTGGAAGCGGGTGGGCCGGATTACCGTCTAGACTTCAGAACACAAATGCCGGCTGCATTGGCTTATCCATTACAGGGACGCCGTTATAACTGGGCCTATCTGACCGATCCTGAACCATATATGAATAACCGTCGTATGGAGTGCGGGCGCGGCAAGGGGCTGGGCGGTTCTTCATTAATTAACGGCATGTGTTACATTCGCGGTAATGCTATGGATCTTGAACAGTGGGCCAGCCTGAAGGGGCTAGAACACTGGAGCTACGCCGAATGTTTGCCGTATTATAAAAAAGCTGAAACGCGCGATATTGGCGGCAATGATTATCATGGCGATTCTGGACCGGTTTCGGTCGCAACACCTAAAACTGGGAATAATGAACTGTTCCATGCCATGGTCGAGGCCGGTGTACAGGCCGGTTATCCACGTACTGATGACCTGAATGGCTATCAGCAGGAAGGCTTTGGGCCGATGGACCGTACCGTAACGCCGCAAGGCCGTCGTTCCAGTACAGCACGTGGTTATCTGGATATGGCCAAAGGCCGGGATAATCTCACAATTATTTCCCACGCCATGACCAACCGTATTCTGTTTAATCGTAATCAGGCGATTGGTGTGGAATATTTTGAAGGACAAAATACCTTACAGCCGATTCAGGTCTTTGCGGATCGTGAAGTTTTATTATGTGGTGGTGCGATTGCCTCACCGCAAATCCTGCAACGCTCCGGTGTGGGTCCAGCTGAACTGTTAAAAAGTCTGGATATTCCTGTGGTTCAGGATTTGCCAGGCGTGGGTGAAAACCTGCAGGATCATCTGGAAATGTACCTGCAATATAAGTGCAAGAAACCAGTTAGTTTGTATCCAGCACTCAAATGGTATAACCAGCCGATGATTGGCGCAGAATGGTTATTTTTAGGAAAAGGTATTGGAGCCAGCAACCAGTTTGAAGCCGGTGGTTTTATCCGCTCTTCAGACGAATTTGACTGGCCCAATATCCAGTATCATTTCCTGCCTGTGGCGATTAATTATAATGGCACCAATGCCATTCATGAACATGGTTTTCAGGCTCATGTGGGCTCTATGCGTTCGCCGTCACGTGGCCGTGTTCGTCTGAAATCCAAAGACCCGTTTGAGCATCCAAGTATTCTGTTTAATTATATGAGTACCGAGCAGGACTGGCGTGAATTCCGCGATGCCATCCGCATTACCCGGGAAATTATGCATCAGCCGGCATTGGATCCCTATCGTGGTGAAGAAATCAGTCCGGGAAAACATCTACAAACAGATGCTGAAATTGATGAATTTGTTCGTAATCATGCAGAAACCGCGTATCATCCATCGTGTAGCTGTAAAATGGGTGAGGATGACATGGCGGTTGTCGATGGTTATGGACGCGTACATGAAATGCAGGGTCTGCGTGTGATTGATGCCTCGATAATGCCTTTGATCATTACCGGCAACCTCAATGCAACTACGATTATGATCGCTGAAAAACTGGCAGACCATATTCGTGGCAAACCTGCTCTTGCGCCTTCATCTGCACCTTTTTACAAGGCGCCTCGCGCTTAAATTATGGTTTTATTCCTGCCGCCTAGCAAAGCAGGAGTAAAGCGAATTTCAATTTTGTCCCAAAGCGGAGATAAAACCTCGACTGCTTTCGGTTTTATCTCCGCTTTACTTAATACATTTATATTTTATGAAAATATTCAATCAAACAGTGCTGTTTGGCTGTGCTGCTGTTTCAAGTTTTTACTGTTATGCCGATGATGCGGAAGTAAAACAAATAGAAGCAAGCGGAAACTTGAGTGTGGTCTCCAAATACGTCTCCCGCGGTTTGACCAATGCACCTGAAAATGACGACGTTGCTGTACAGGCTGCATTGAATCTGGCTTATGGCAATTTTTATGTTGGATATTGGGGATCTACGCTTGGATACTCTTATGCAGAAGTGCAGGGGCGTCCGGGACATCGTTCAGACAAATTCGAGCATGATTTTCTGCTGGGTTATACCCATAGCAGCGAAAATTATGACTGGGATTTATGGAATGCGACCTATTATTATCCGGGCGGTGAGAACACCACTGGAAATGAGTTGGGCTTAAATGTAAGTCGTGCGTTGAATGATCAAACCAGTATCGGCGCCAGCGTATCGACCTATCTGTATGATGTGGCTTATGCCAATCAGGGCGATACTTTTTATACGCTTAACCTGAACCATCAGTTGAATGATCGTCTCAATGCCAGCATTACAGCAGCAGGAAGCTATTTTAACGATGAAGGCAAATATGAGGGCGGTGAACTGGGCGATACCGAAAAGCAGTTTGCCTTTCGTTATGCTTCTGCCGGACTCAGTTATGCGCTTTTACCGCAGTTGAGTGTGTCAGGTGAATATATCTTTGGCGGTTATGACCGCTATGATGACAAGCAGCGTAATCTTGCAGTATTTGCACTGAGTTATGATTTTTAAAATTATGAAATCATTCAGACTAGGCGGGTGAAAATCTGCCTTATCTGCAACTTTGATTAATAGTATAAGCCATGACTTGAAGTTGATTCATGCTCCGGCAGCTCAGGAAAGACTGAGGATCTGGTTTAATCTGCCAGAATTTCAGACAAATATTATCAATTTCATAAAATAATTCTATAATAGCGCCCATTCTCGGCAGCGTTATCCAGACACTTCGTCAAATGGTATAACCTGACCATTTTCTATTTTTCATTCAAGTTTTCCTCCGTGAACCGGCTTGTATATTCAGATTCAGCATCTTATCTGTCCGTGACGGCACATAAGAATATTTAGGTATCCACATGGAAATTAAGGTCAATTATCTCGATAATCTTCGCCAGGAAGCCAAGTTCGATGACTTCACGGTGATTGCCGATCAGCCGATCCGCTATAAAGGCGATGGTTCGGCACCCGGCCCATTCGATTATTTTCTGGCGTCATCAGCACTTTGTGCGGCTTATTTTGTCAAAGTCTATTGCGCAGCACGTGACATTCCGACTGATAATATCCGCCTTTCGCAAAACAATATTGTTGATCCTGAAAACCGCTATAAACAGATTTTTAAAATTCAGGTGGAACTGCCGGCTGATATTTCTGAAAAAGACCGCCAAGGGATTTTACGTTCGATTGATCGTTGTACTGTCAAGAAAGTAATTCAAACCGGTCCTGAATTTGTCATTGAAGAAGTAGAAAGTATCGATGCAGATGCTCAGGCCTTGTTAATGCCAAGTCTGGCTTCTGACCATACGACTTTCATTCCGGGTAAGGACCTTCCGCTGGAAGAAACGATTGCCAATATGTCTGCCATTCTGGCAGGCCTTGGCATGAAGATTGAAATCGCGTCTTGGCGTAATATCGTGCCGAATGTGTGGTCGCTACATATCCGTGATGCGCAGTCACCAATGTGCTTTACCAATGGTAAGGGTTCGACCAAAGAAAGTGCGCTGGCATCTGCCTTGGGCGAATTTATTGAGCGTCTGAATTGCAACTTTTTCTATAACGACCAGTTCTGGGGTGAGGATATTGCCAATGCCGAATTTGTGCATTATCCAGATGAAAAATGGTTCCAGCCAGGTCCAAATGGCGAGTTGCCAGCAGAAGTTTTAGATGAACATACCCGTGAAATTTATGATCCAGAAGATGAGTTATTGGGTACCCATCTTTATGATACTAATTCGGGGAACAAGGCTCGCGGTATCTGTTCATTGCCATTTGTACGTCAGTCTGATGGTGAAACCGTTTATTTCCCGTCGAATCTGATCGAAAACCTTTACTTAAGTAACGGGATGAGTGCCGGCAATACCTTGGCTGAAGCGCAAGTACAATGTCTTTCTGAAATTTTCGAACGTGGGGTAAAACGCGAAATTCTGGAAGGTGAACTGGCACTACCGGATGTGCCTGAACATGTTCTGGCAAAATATCCAAAAATTGTTGAAGGCATTAAAGGCCTAGAAGAACAGGGCTTCCCGGTTCTGGTCAAAGATGCATCTTTAGGCGGTCAGTTCCCGGTCATGTGTGTCACCTTGATGAACCCACGTACCGGCGGTGTATTTGCCTCATTTGGTGCCCATCCAAACTTTGAAGTGGCTTTGGAACGCAGTCTGACTGAGTTATTGCAAGGCCGTAGTTTTGAAGGTCTGAATGATCTGCCAAAACCAACCTTTAGCAGTAATGCCGTGACTGAACCAAATAACTTCGTCGAGCATTTCATCGACTCGAGCGGTGTAGTGTCTTGGCGTTTCTTCAGCGCGAAATCAGATTATGATTTTGTCGAGTGGGATTTCACTAATAACGGTCAAAATTCGAATGCGGACGAAGCTCAGGAATTATTCACGATTCTGGAAGACATGGGCCATGAAGTTTATATGGCGGTGTATCAGCATCTAGGTGCAACAGCTTGCCGTATTCTGGTACCGGGCTATTCGGAAATTTATCTGGTAGAAGATCTGGTTTGGGACAATACCAACAAGGCTTTGTTATATCGTGAAGATATCCTGAATCTGCACCGTCTGGATGATGAACAATTGGAAGCACTGGTTGAGCGTCTGGAAGAAGCAGATGAGGATGACTATACCGAAATCAAAACCTTGATCGGTATCGAGTTCGATGAAAATACTGAATGGGGCCAACTCACTATTCTGGAACTGAAACTGCTGATTTATGTGGCTTTGCAGCAATTTGAAGAAGCCAAAGATCTGGTTGAGCAGTTCCTGCAGTTCAATACCAATACCGTTGAACGTGGCCTGTTCTACCAGTGCATGAATGTCGTTCTGGAAGTCATTCTGGATGATGAAATGGAACTGGATGATTATGAGCACAACTTCCGCCGTATGTTTGGTGATGCCCGTATGGATGCCGTTCTAGGTTCAATCGAAGGCACAGTTCGTTTCTATGGTTTGACCGAAACCAATATGCAGCTTGAAGGACTGGACCGTCATTTACGCCTGATTGACAGCTATAAGAAATTGCATGCAGCGCGTGCCAAGTTTGTGGCTCAGCAATAATCCATAGATGAATGACTAAAAATTTTCGTTATTTGTTTTAAATCTTAAAGATGGCTTACTCGGTTTCGAATAGGCCATTTTTATCTCTGACCCTATATGCAATCTTTTCTATTATTTCTATTCTAGCTTATTAATTCCAGCTCCCGAGGGAACTGGGATTACCTAAAAAATTAAAGTGAAGTGTTAATACTAACTGCTTCAAGATTGGGTATGTGAATGTGAGAAATAAATGTATTTTTCTCCTTCACAGGAATTACCTTACATATTCGGGTAATTCGGACCACCACCACCTTCCGGTGTCACCCAGGTGATGTTCTGTGACGGATCCTTGATGTCACAGGTCTTGCAGTGCACACAGTTGGCTGCATTGATCTGGAAACGCTTGGAACCGTCATTATTTTCCATGATTTCATAGACACCCGCCGGGCAGTAACGCTGTGCAGGCTCATCCCATGTCGGCAGGTTGACTTCCACCGGAATTGAAGCATCGGTGAGTTTCAAATGTGCTGGCTGGTTTTCTTCATGGACCGTGTTCGATACAAACACCGAAGACAAACGGTCAAAAGTCAGCTTGCCATCTGGTTTTGGATAGGTCGGCTTGAAACTTTCAGCTGCCTGGGTTTTTAACGCAGCATGATCTTGAACCAGATCGTGCAGGGTGAACGGCACTTTAAACACGTTCTGGTCGATAAAGTTAAAGGCACCCCCGATCCATTGACCGAACTTGTGCATTGCCGGACCAAAGTTACGCGAGTTATAGAGTTCTTCTTTTAGCCAGCTGTTGTTAAACTTGTCGGTATATGCGGTGAGTTCTTTCACAAAGAAATCTTCACCCTCTACAACACGTGCCACCGCCAGATCACCGCCTTTTTCTACACCGGCAGCAATCGCTTCAAATACCGCTTCACCGCAGAGCATGCCGGATTTCATCGCCGTATGTGAGCCTTTGATCTTGGCAAAGTTCAGGAAGCCGGCATCATCCCCAATCAACGAGCCACCCGGGAAGGTGAATTTTGGTAGTGAGTTAAAACCACCTTTGGTCACAGCACGGGCACCATAAGAAATACGCTTACCGCCTTCCAGATACTGCTTGATCAGCGGATGGGTTTTCCAGCGCTGCATTTCCATGAATGGATACATATGCGGGTTGGTGTAAGACAGATCCACGATCATGCCCAAGGTCACCTGGTTGTTATCGGCATGGTACAACCACCAGCCACCTGAAGAACCGGTTTCAGAAAGTGGCCAACCGGCACCATGCATCACCAGACCCGGTTTGTGCTTGGCAGGATCGATTTCCCACAACTCTTTAATGCCGATACCGTAGTGTTGCGGATCAGCGTCCTTGTCCAGGTTGAACTTCTGGATTAAACGCTTACCTAAGTGACCGCGGCAACCTTCAGCAAATAACGTGTATTTGGCATGCAGTTCATAACCCGGGGTAAAGTTATGCGTCGGTTCGCCATCTTTACCAATGCCCATGTCACCGGTCTGGATGCCTTTGACTGTGCCATCGGCATGATACAGAATTTCCGAGGCTGCAAAGCCTGGGAAGATCGACACTTCCAGTTCTTCGGCTTTCTGGCCTAACCAGCGCACCACGTTGCCGAGCGAGATGACATAGTTGCCATCGTTATGCATGGTTTTAGGTACCATCCAGTGTGGTGCTTCCTGTGATTTTTCATCTGACAGCAGGAAGAAGGTTTTATCTTCAGTCACTGGGACATTTAGCGGGGCACCCTGTTCTTTCCAGTCCGGGAACAGCTCGTTCATGGCACGCGGTTCAAGTACCGCACCAGACAGAATATGTGCACCGACTTCGGAGCCTTTTTCTACGACACAAACGGACAAATCGTTTAAGTTGTTTTCAATTGCAAGTTGACGGATTTTGATCGCAGCAGAAAGACCCGCAGGGCCTGCGCCTACGATGACGACGTCAAACTCCATCGATTCTCTTGTTATATCTTCCATAATATAAAATCCAATTTCGCTATACGATATTTATAGCATTATCTAAATCGGTTATGAAGCTTATTTTTGATCTTTTTATTTGGAATAGGAATTTATCTTTTTTAAATCTTATCTATTTCGCAGCATTAAAAAGGTTTGCTGAGAATTCTGGATAAAGGAAGAAGATGTGTAGATTGGGTATTCAATAAAAAGAGCGACTTAATGTCGCTCTGATAATTAATTTTTTTATATGTTATTGAGATTCATTGCAATATTATTCACCATGTGAATCAGACGCGGTCCAATTTCATTTTCCAGTTTTTCCTGATTTAACAGATAACTTGGGGCACCACAGTTAAACGTTAATATCCCATGTTTGGGGTGAACCAACGGAACTGCCACGGAATTCACATCTTTTGCCCAGTCACCTAAAGACAGACAATAGCCATAATCCTGATAATCACGGATTGCACGTTCCAGATTACGCTTGATGGTTGGCCATTGATCTTCGTTTCTTTTCTTGATCGCGTCAAATAAATATTCGCGTTCCTTTACATCCATCGCTGCCAGACAGGCACGTCCCATGGCACTACTATGAATCGGTAAAGTCGAACCGACAGGGCGGCGCATAGTCAGTGTCGATTCTGTATGTACTACTTCCAGATAAATCATGCTGAGACGGTCACGGGTAGCCATTGCCACAGGGGCTTGGGAATAGCGTGACATTTCTTCCATAAATGGATAGGCCTGAGTACGTGCAGAAATATTACTCAAAGCTGCATAGCCTAAAGCCAATACCCCAACATCCAGTAGATATTTCGTGGTATTCGGCAGTTGTTTTAAATAACCTAAAGAAACCAGAGTGCTGGTAATACGCGCTACAGTCGGCTTAGGCAAGTTGGTTAATTGTGCAATTTCCTGATTGCCAAGTAATTGATTGGTCGCTGAAAAGCAACGCAAGATTTCCAATCCACGCGCAATAGACGCAATAAATTGAGGATTATTTTCTCTATGAATATGTGAAATCGGATCTAAACGGATTTCATCAAAGTTGGGAATTTCACCAGTTTTATTTTTTGTCATGGTCAGGGCAATTAAAGTTAAATTAATGAATATGATAGCAACATAATTTCACGATACAAAATAAAACACTTCTATAAAAGATAAAATATAGGAAAAAGTGCCGAAATTATTTGTGGTCGAAAAGAATCCTGTTACCCAAGTTTAAAGACGATAAAAAAATCATCTAGTTTTTTAGGTTTAATACGTAGCCAACACATTTAAAAAGTTTCGATTTCTCCGAAAGAGTCAGTGATCGATAAGTATTACAGCAAGAAAAAAGGTTTAATCATCTATTGAAAATACTGATAAATAAAACAATCATTCATCAAAATATTTCGTATCGTGAAATTAAATATTAAACACAAATCAACTGGAATACCAGAAAAATTTCATTTTTTAGTTAAAACATAAAATTTTTAATAATTTCACTTGCTCAAAATGATTTTTTATGATTATTTATTTCGTAATACGAAACAAAAATAAAGGTAAAGGAATTTACCTAAATTATATCCATGGAGATTCATATGATTCGTGATCCGGAAATGCTAGACCAACTTCTGTCAACGATTCGCGATTTTGTAAAAAATGAACTGGTGCCTCTTGAGCATGAAGTAGAAGAGAACAACGCCATTCCTGAACATATTGTGGAACAGATGAAAGAATTGGGCTTGTTTGGCCTGACGATTCCTGAAGAATATGGCGGTTTAGGCATTACCATGGAAGAAGAAATTCTGGTGGCGATGGAATTAGGTCATACATCAGCTGCATTCCGCTCTTTAATTGGTACTAACAACGGCATTGGCTCAAGTGGCATCATTATCGACGGTACAGAAGAACAAAAACAGAAATATTTACCGCGTTATGCAACGGGCGAAATTATTGGTTCATTCTGTTTGACCGAACCGGATTCCGGCTCAGACGCTGCTGCTTTAAAAACCAGTGCAGTCAAAGACGGCGATTATTATATTTTAAACGGAACTAAACGCTTTATCACCAATGCACCACGTGCCACGACATTTACCGTGATGGCACGTACCAATCAAGAGATTAAAGGTGCGAGCGGTATTTCAGCATTTCTAGTCGAAGCAGGCACACTTGGTTTAAGCCTAGGTAAAATTGATAAGAAAATGGGCCAACATGGTTCCTATACCTGTGATGTAATTTTTGATAACTGTAAAGTGCATAAAGATCAGCTGATTGGTGGTGTAGAAGGGATTGGCTTCAAAACAGCAATGCGCGTTCTAGATAAGGGCCGTCTGCACATTGCCGGTTATAGCGTCGGCATGGCAGAGCGTATGCTGGAAGATGCACTTAACTATGCAGTGGAACGCAAACAGTTTGGTCAGCCCATTGCGAATTTCCAGCTGATCCAAGGTATGTTGGCAGACTCCAAAGCCGAGATTTATGCAGCCAAATGTATGGTGCTGGATGCTGCGCGTCTACGTGATGCTGGCCAAAATGTTACGACTGAAGCCTCTTGTGCCAAAATGTTTGCAACTGAAATGTGTGGTCGAGTTGCTGATCGCTGTTTGCAGATTCATGGTGGAGCGGGTTATATCAGTGAATATTCAATTGAACGTTTCTACCGTGATGTGCGTCTGTTCCGTTTATATGAAGGAACCACACAAATCCAGCAAATTATTATTGCGCGTGAAATGATTAAACAAGCAACCGCCTAATCTCATAATTTTAAAATAAGGAAATATTAAAATGACGACAAAAATTAGATTTGATTGGCAAGACCCGTTTTTAATAGAACAGCAACTGACATCAGAAGAGCGCATGATTCGCGATGCAGCGGCAGCGTACTGTCAAGACAAACTGATGCCGCGTGTACTGGAACAGTTCCGTCATGAAAAAACCGATCCGGCTATTTTCCGTGAAATGGGAGAACTGGGTTTACTCGGTCCAACCATTCCGGAACAGTACGGCGGTGCAGGTTTAAATTATGTCAGTTATGGTCTGATTGCTCGTGAAGTTGAACGTGTCGATTCAGGTTACCGTTCAATGGCCAGCGTACAAAGCTCTCTGGTGATGGTACCCATTAATGAATTTGGTTCTGAAGAGCAAAAGCAGAAGTATTTACCAAAATTAGCAACCGGTGAATATATTGGTTGCTTCGGCTTGACCGAGCCGGATCATGGTTCGGATCCGGGCAGCATGATTAGCCGTGCTAAAAAAGTCGAGGGTGGTTACCGTTTAACTGGCGCAAAAATGTGGATTACCAATAGTCCGATTGCCGATGTATTTGTAGTTTGGGCCAAAGAAGTTTCTGCCGAAGGTAATATCGGTGACATTCGTGGCTTTATTTTAGAAAAAGGCTGGGAAGGGCTTTCTGCTCCAACGATTCACGGCAAGGTGGGTCTACGTGCCTCAATCACCGGTGAAATTGTAATGGATAACGTCTTTGTTCCAGAAGAAAATGCATTTCCGGAAGTTCGCGGTTTAAAAGGGCCTTTTACCTGCTTGAATAGTGCACGTTACGGGATTGCCTGGGGTGCCATGGGAGCTGCAGAGTTCTGCTGGCATACCGCACATCAATACACCATGGACCGTAAACAGTTTGGTCGACCACTCGCTGCGAATCAGCTGATCCAGAAGAAACTGGCAGATATGCAAACTGAAATTGCACTCGGTTTGCAGGTGGCTTTACGTTTTGGCCGCATGAAGGATGAAGGCATTGCTTCAGTTGAAGGTACATCACTGATCAAGCGCAACAACTGCGGCAAGGCACTGGATATTGCCCGTTTGGCCCGTGACATGATGGGTGGAAATGGCATTAGCGATGAATTCGGTGTAGCCCGTCATCTGGTTAATCTGGAAGTGGTAAATACCTATGAAGGTACCCATGATGTACATGCCCTGATTTTAGGTCGTGCACAAACCGGAATTGCAGCCTTTTGCAACTAAACCTGACATCAACTTCTAGCCAGCATTGCTGGCTAGATTGTTTTACGGGTTTAAGAATTGTGCTTAATCACATCATTCAATGTATTGCTACGTGATTTCTGCAGAGAAAATTTATCAAGAACTTTGAAAATCATTTTATACCACCTTGCTAAAGCGTGGTAATGATCAGCGAATATTCTATATTTCACCTAAATAATTAAGTGAAATATGCGTTTTAAAAAGGCACAGGAGTGCCGAAAAGTAGAAAGAGCATTATGGATACGATCAGTTCACAACAACACCCAGTGGAAGGTGGAAACGAACCCAAGCAAAGAGTCTGGATTCTGGCCTTTATTTTCTCATTTTTGGCATTATTGGTTGATGGTGCTGATATTGCGTTATTAGCCTACAGTCTGACCAGTCTGAAACAAGAGTTTTCATTAAGTAATATGCAGGCCGGTGCCTTAGGGAGCTGGACGCTTGCAGGCATGGCTATCGGCGGTTTTTTTGGTGGCTGGGCTTGTGACCGTTTTGGCCGGGTTCGTGTGATCGTCATTGCCATTGCATTATTTTCTTCATTAACCTTCTGGTTAGGATTCGTAGAAAGTTATGATCAGTTCAAATGGCTGCGCTTTACGTCTGCGATTGGACTAGGTGCTCTATATATTGCCTGTAACACACTCATGGCAGAGTATGTACCCACCAAATATCGCTCTACAGTATTGGCAACGCTTATGACTGGCTGGACTTTAGGCTCGGTGGTCGCAACTGTTCTGGCTGGATGGCTATTGCCTGAATTTGGCTGGCGATACCTCTATTATATTGCCATTATTCCAATTGTACTGGCCTTCGCGATGTACTTCTTGGTGCCTGAGCCGAAAGCCTGGTTAGATGCGCGTAAAGCACGCCTGGATGCAAAAGCCAGTGGTATTCTGCAGGAAAAACCAAAAAATACTTTTAAAATGATTTTTGAAGATGCACTTAGCCGTCGCATGTTTATCCTCTGGTCCTTCAGTACCGCATTTTTACAGTTTGGATATTATGGAGTCAGCAACTGGCTACCGGCGTATTTAGAGACTGATCTGGGAATCAAGTTTAAAGAAATGACCATGTATATGATCGGGACTTTCCTGATCATGATGTGTACCAAAGTTATTGCTGGTTTTATCGCTGACCGGATTGGCCGTCGTGCGGTATTTGCTTTCGGCACTATGGGTACTGCAATTTTTATCCCTGTGATTGTCTTTGGTAATACGCCGGATAATATCCTCTGGCTGATGTTATTTTTCGGTTTTCTCTATGGTATTCCATACGGTATTAATGCGACTTATATGACAGAAAGCTTCTCCACCAAAGTGCGTGGAACAGCAGTGGGTGGGGCATATAACGTTGGCCGACTGGGTGCGGTGTTTGCACCTCTTACCATTGGCTATTTTGCTCAAGGAGGCTCAATTGGTACCGGCTTACTGATTATGGGCATTGCCTATTTTCTTTGCGGCCTGATACCCGCTTTCTTTATTAAAGACCGCTTATTTGATCCACAAAAGGCAGATTAATCTGCAATTGCAATATAGATAGAACATGCTAGGAAGCAATATGATGAATAAAATCACACAGGATATCGAGACAGTACTCAAGCAAATTCCTGATGGTGCACACATTATGACCAGTGGTTTTGGCCTGGCAGGTCAGCCGGTAGAATTAATCGAAGCATTAATTGATCTTGGTCCTAGAGACTTAACCATTATTAACAACAATGCTGCTTCTGGAGATCGTGGTCTAACCAATCTGCTGTTGTCTGGACTGGTTAAAAAAATGATCTGTTCATTTCCACGGGCCAATAACTCAACCGTCTTTGAAGATCTGTATAAAGCCGGAAAAGTTGAGCTGGAACTGGTGCCACAAGGCAATCTGGCCTGCCGTATTCAGGCAGCCGGTGCAGGCTTAGGAGCTGTTTTTACTCCAACCGGTTTTGGTACCAAAATAGCTGAGGGTAAAGAAACCCGTAATATCAATGGAAAAGATTATGTGCTGGAATATCCGATACATGCTGATTATGCCTTGGTTTATGCCAATCAGGCAGATCAGTGGGGCAACTTGACCTACCGTAAGGCAGCACGGAATTTTGGTCCGATCATGGCCAAAGCAGCAAAAACCACCATTGCACAAGTCCATCAAGTTGTGGAACTGGGAGAACTTGATCCAGAGATCATTGTAACGCCAGGAATTTTTGTACAGCATGTGGTCAAGGTTGGAGATATTAAATAATGAATATTCAAAAACGTAGTCGTGAACAGATTGTAGCTAAAGTTGCACAAGACATTCCAACCGGCTCTTTTGTAAATTTGGGTATTGGTTTACCGACACGCGTAGCAGGTTATTTAAAACCTGAACAAGGAGTAATTCTACACTCGGAAAATGGCGTTTTAGGTTTTGCTGCATTGAGTGATCCTGAACAGGCAGATGATGATCTGATTAACGCCGGCAAAGAACTCGTAAGCATGTTGCAAGGTGGCAGTTTTATGAATTCTGCCGACTCTTTCGATATCATGCGAGGCGGGCATCTGGATATCTGTATCATGGGGGCTTTTCAGGTCGCTATTAATGGTGATCTGGCGAACTGGCATACCGGTAATGCTGATGCTGTACCTGCTGTAGGCGGTGCGATGGATCTGGCAGTGGGTGCTCGCTGTGTCTATGTTTGCATGGAACATGTGACCAAAAACGGTGAGGCAAAAATTGTTGAAGAACTGACTTATCCTCTAACAGGTAAACATTGTGTCAACCGTATTTATACCGATCTCTGTGTGATTGAATTAAAAGACAACCAGGCTCAGGTTATTGAAATAGTGGATGGCTTAAGTTTTGAAGAATTGCAACGGCAGACTGGCTGTAAATTAGTGGACAGTCGTCAACAAGCAGCCTAAAAATAAGTCCGTAATATTCTGATTGAGTAAAAGTATAGTTTTAGATCACAGCTTCGGCTGTGATTTTTAAATTTTAGAATTATTATCAAATACACGTAATATTGACCATATTTCCGTATTTTAAAGATATAAATACAAACTTTTGCTAATGATTATTTTAATAATAAGTCTAAAATGTTAACAAGCTAAGGAAGGTGATAGTCTGAATGAATAATAATTGTGATGATCAAGAAATTTTTCATATTTTTAATCTGATTGGTCGCCATACTGAACTTAAGCCTATCCTCGATGTCATTAGCCAGTGGCTTGAATCGCGCATTCCAGATGCGCTTGTCACCATTATGCTCTATAAAGATGACACCCAAACTTTAAATGTTATAAGTGGCAAACAGCACTTTTCAAAAGAGTACTGTAATGCTATTCAAGATTTGAAAATTGGGCCAAATCAAGGATCGTGTGGCGTAGCTGCTTTCTTACGTCAGTTGGTCATTAGTCCGAATTTAATGAAAGACCCAAACTGGCAGTCTTACCGTGCTTTGGTAAATGCAGAAAAATTGTCTAGCTGCTGGTCTATGCCGATTATTAATGCTTCAGATATTTTGTACGGAACGTTTGCCACTTATTATCGAACACCGAAAATACCGACTGAACATCATATTCAGCTTTTACAGCAAGCGGCAAAATTAGTTGCTCTCGCAATTGAGCTTGATCAGGAACGTCAAAAAAGACATGAGCTTAATGAAAAATACAGCTCATTTTATACCTATCATCCAGATATTATTTTTGAACTTGACCTACAGGGACATGTGCTTAATACCAATATTGCTTGCGAAGAAATTACAGGTTTTTCTAAAGCGCAAATTCATGGTCAGCACTATTGTGCCTTCATACCGCCCGAATTCCATGAACTTGCTAACGTTTCATTTTCAGAAGCGGCGCAAGGTAAATCTCAACATTATGAACTTCCAATTTATAATGTTGCAGGCGATATCTTATGGCTGGATCTGACCAATTTACCGATTATTCAAAATCAGAAAGTCACCGGTATTATTGGCATTGCCCGAGATATTACTGTATCGCGTGAAAACAAGGAGTCTCTACGATTATTAAAACGGGGGGTAGAGGCCAGTCCGAATAGTCTTTTTATTACCGATGTCTCTGAAGAAAGGCTAATGGTGTATGTAAATCCGGCTTTTCTAAAGCTCACCGGTTATACAGCAGCAGAAGTATTAGGACAAAGCTGTTTTTTCTTACAGGGTCCAGATACTGATCCGGATCAGATTGCATTACTCAAGCAAGCGGTCAAAGAACAAAAAGAAATTCAGGTGACTATAAAAAGTTACTGTAAAGATGGTAGCTGGTTCTGGAATCGTTTAACTATAGGTCCTATTTTTGACCAGACAGGAACCTGCACCCATTTTTTGGGGATTCAGGAAGATATTACCCAGCAACTTATTCACGAAGAATATATTCAGCATCAGCATACCCATGACCATTTAACCGGTTTACCGAACCAGTATGCATTCAAACAGATTCTGGAAAATATTTTTGAAGCACAGCACGAGAGCTCACAACCTTTAGTCTTGCTGTATATAGATCTGGATGATTTTAAAAATATCAATGACAGCTTAGGTCATCTGGTGGGTGACCAGATTCTCAAAATTGTAGGCGAGCGGCTGCAAAAATTTGTTCAAGGCAATAATGTGCTATGCCGCTTCGCTGAAGATGAATTTATTTTGCTGCTCTCAGGGACAGATGAGCACAATGAGGTCGAGGCGATCGCCGGAGAAATTCTTGATCTTCTTTCCATGCTGTTTATTGTTGATCAGTACAAAATACATTTAAGTGCCAGTATTGGTATTGTGGCAGATGACAGTTCGATCCATCATTCTTCTGAATTGATCTACCAGTCTGTTTTGGCGATGCAGGAAGCCAAAAGACAAGGTCGTAATATGTGGCAGTGGTATGAAAAAACCAGAATGCAGCCTGTCGCAGAAATAGACTATACCAATCTGCGTCTGGAACTCATGGAAGCGATCAATCAAGAAAATTTTGACCTGTTCTATCAGCCGCTGGTTCATCCTGAAACTGGACTGGTAACAGGTGTAGAAGCTTTAATCCGTTGGTGCCATCCACAGCAGGGTTATATTTCCCCAGCGATTTTTATTCCACTTGCAGAAAGAACCGGGCAAATTATTAGTGTAGGTCAATGGGTATTGGAAAAGGCCTGTTTAGATATTGCCGAGTGGAACAAGACACACAATAGCCAGATCACGGTATCGGTGAATATTTCTCCTTTGCAATTCCGTAGAGCAGGCTTTTTGCAGGTGCTTGAACATGCACTTGAACTCAGTCAATTACCACCGGAATTACTTAAAATTGAAATTACGGAAGGTGTCATCATTAATGGGGCAGATCGAACCATAGAAATTTTGAAAGCAGTGCGTGCTTTAGGTGTACAGGTTGCCATTGATGACTTTGGTACAGGTTATTCGAGTCTCAGTTATCTGCGTCGCTTGCCGATCAATCAAATCAAGTTAGACCGTAGTTTTATTGAAGAGTTGACCCTCGATGGTCAGGATGCTGCGATTGTGCAATCCATTATTCATCTGGCCCATCAGCTGGATTTGGAAGTTGTCGCGGAAGGGGTCGAAACCTTAAGTCAGGCCAGCTTGCTCTATCAACAGGGTTGTGATCTGCTACAAGGCTTCTTTTATGCAAAACCTGCACCTTTAACTGAATTAAAGCCTGTTTATCTCGCAATGGAAAATAGTAAATTGAATTAACTCTAAAAAATTAAGATATCAATAATTTCGACCGCTTTTCAGATAGAAAGGAGACGTTAAACAGACTTCAAGAATTTTTCTATTTTATGAGCGTATTATCTTTAGAATTTGCACTTGGTATAGAAAGCGGGATAAAAAATAAGCTTTTTAATCCCTCAAAGGTTTTTGACAGTATCTAAGGCTCAGGCTGAATATTGGCTAAATTTCTTTCTTGGTTTAAATCATAATAGTTAATCACAAAGATCAACACGGCAAAAATAAAACCTAAAATGACACAGGCAGACCAGCCATAGCTTTTCCATAAATGCAGCGATAAAAATGCCCCCAGACCGGCACCTGAAAAATAACAGGTCATATAGATGGCATTAATCCGCGAGCGAGCCTGCATTGAAATTCGATAGACCAGATTCTGGTTCAAGACATGCAAACAGGAAATTCCGAAATAAGCCAGAATTAAGCCCAGGATATAAATCCATAAATAATTCTGGGCAAAGAATAAGGGAATCCAGGCTAGAATCAGTCCGCATGTGGCTAGGTGCGCAATCCATTTTTCCCGATGCCTACCAATCATTTTACCGGTCCACTGAGAGGACCAGATGCCGACCACCCCCACAATACCCATGAGACCAATCTGGAAATCATTAAAATGATACGGTGCTTCAGCTAGAATGAACGTCATGGTAGTAAAGATAATACTCAGCATGCCAAAGCCCAAACCTCCGATCATACTACGCCGGATCAGCATGGGTTCTGTTCGGGCAAAGGTAAATAGTGAGCGATAAATTTGCAATATATTCATCTGCAACTGGCTCTTGGCGCTCGGCAACTGGAACCACATGGCCAGACTTAGCAGAAGAATTGCACAACCACTAAATAGGTATACCGCATGCCAGGACCATAAAGTAGAAATCAGTCCGGCCACGGTACGGGCAAACAGAATACCAACCAGAACACCACTCATGAGCAGGCCAACGACTTCGGCACTTTTATCACGTTGCGACAGGCTGGCGGCAAAAGGAATCAGAATCTGGGT
The DNA here is from genome assembly GCF_022809915.1 of Acinetobacter lwoffii. Lineage (GTDB taxonomy): Bacteria > Pseudomonadota > Gammaproteobacteria > Pseudomonadales > Moraxellaceae > Acinetobacter > Acinetobacter lwoffii_M. Next base: position 90,197 of record NZ_JALGQY010000003.1, read on the forward strand.
GGTAATCGAACAAAAAGAGGCGAGCAGGGTAAAGCCATACAACATATGCAGATTGGTACTGGCTGAAAGCCCAATAAGCGCCAGTCCGGTACACAACATCAAACTACAGATATACAGCCGTTTTTCAAACAAATCACCCAGAGGGACAAACAAAAATAATCCGGTGGCATAGCCAATCTGGGTCAGTACTACAGTCCAGCCAGACTGAGCCACACTGATTTGCAGATCCTCTGCAATAGAATAAATCAGGGGCTGGTTAAAATAGTTACAACCTGCGCAGAGTGCGCAGGTCATTGCCATCATGAACATGAAACGGCGTGAAATTTGCCCTTGGGCTGACATCCTTGTCTCCTGAGGCTTTAAAAACTATAGTTAGCAGAGAAGTTGATACGTGAAATATCTGCTTCCTTATTGTCAAAGGTTTCACGTTTGCCATGATGATATTCTGCACCCAGATTAATCTTTGGAACAGGAGAATAGATCACGTTGGCCACATAGTCGGTTAAGCGCTTATTGGTTTCAGGATTCGCGCGTGCATAGTCGCTGGAATCATCAAAATCAACAACGCTGGCATTAATACTACTCCGTAGTTTTGGCGTAAATTTATGCGTGAAGCCAATATTTATACTATTGAACTCATTGAGCAAAAGTTCATTATTGATTGGATCGACTGAATAATCTCCACCCCAGGCAGCGCCATCAGTTGTTGAACCTTGAGTCAAGAAAGCTGCAATACGCTGATCACCGACCATATGGAAATAGTTACCTTGAATCGAGTTTTGATCATCTAAACGGTAACGTCCACCAACTCCCACACCCCAGCCAACTTTCTCGATATCGCCTGTCGCAATCTGTGCCTGCTTTTGATTGACAAAGCCTTGAGCTAATAAATGAAGAGGGCCTGATTGATGAACATATTTAGTGCTTAAGGCAGGCAAAGCAGAAGAACGATCGCCACCGGCCATATATTCCAGACCGACATTCCAGGTATTTTCTGGATCAAGTTTGAAAGCATAGCTCACCTGAGGCGTACGTAGGACTGATCCACCCAGGAACAAGCTGTAATCGACAGCTTCAGTGCTAATCTCTGGTGTTGACATCAATGACCAGGCCTGACCAAACGTCCAGTTATAGTATTTTAAGTGTGCATGACGGATACGTAATCCACCATCGCCTTTACCATTGTTGGTCCAGAAGTCGGCTTCTAAACGAGCAGAAACATTCGGATTGCCTCCCAGATCTTTGGCCAGGAAACCAATCCGGCTGGCAGCCGCAGTAAAATCGGAACGTACAGAATCCGGTTCAGTAAAAGGTACTTTATTAATCTGGTTAATGGTACGGCCACGGGCTTCAGTAGTACTTTTGAAATCGACTGCACCATCAAAGCGGATCAAGCCATAAACATCGACATTATCTACCATTGAACTCAGCGTTTTAGAGTCTTGCGCTTTGGCTTGTTCCTGCTGGTTCTTTAATGCAAGTTGCGCGGCTTTTTGTTGTTCCAGTTCTGCCTGGATTTGCTTTAACTGTGACTCAAGAAATTGCATACGGTCTTCAGAAGCTTCTGCTGAAAATGCCTGTGCTGAAGCAATACCACATAATGTCGCTAAAACTAATTTTTTCATTTCTTAATCCCTAAAGAAATTTTTAATCCTGAATGAAAGGAGACCTTTCTATACTGACGTGTTGTAAATATTTGAAGTGAGGAAGGCAGCGATTTGACCTGCCTTCCGAAGTAGGGTTTATTCTGCTTTTTGCGGATCGTATAAACGGTCTTTAATAAACAGGGCAGGAATCAAACCGCATAGGAAATATGCTGCACCCATTACCAACAGACCTGTACCGATCGAACCATGCATCGCAAGATAACCAATCGTAATTGGAGCGAAGATTGCACCGATACGACCAATATTGAATGCACCACCCACCGCTGTACCACGAACACCAGTCGGGAAACTTTCGGTTAGATAGGTTGCATTGATGGCATATGGAATACCGTACAGGAAGCCGAAGATTAGCATCAGTACGCCAATGTTATCGGCATTATGCATATACACCACGACAGGGATAAATAGCGCTGTTCCCATGGTGCCGAAAGCAAACACAATACGGCGACCAATTTTATCAGCAACATAACCTGCAATGATTTTGGCAAAAATCATGGTGATGAATGTACCCACCATATACAGTGCCATTTCTTTAAACTTAATGCCTAATTCAGCTTCAAGATAACTTGGCAACCAGTTACTTACACCGAAGTAACCAAATAACAGGAAACCGGAGCTGAAAGACCACAAGATAAACATCTTGCCATGGGTTTTATCTTTAAGAATGGTGATGTATGGATTACCTTTTTTGGTATCGTTATCCACAATCTGACCAGTTCTTTTCATTTCACGGACACGTTTCCATGATTCTGGCTCTGGCACCATAAAGTGCATCAGGATACCCAAAGCTAATGGAGCAATTGTGATCCAGTACAGCATACGCCAGCCGAACTCAGGAATAATCCAGCCTGAAATCATGGTAATCACCAATGAACCTAAAGTGAAACCAGTCATCAATGTTGCCAGTACAGTAGTACGGTATTTGGTCGGTACGTATTCTGACATCAGGGTATTACAGGCAATATATAAACAGCCTAAACCCAAGCAAGAAAGAGTACGTAAAATTGCAAATTCAGTATAAGACTGAGCAAAACCTGAGTAGGCTGACAAGATCGAGAAGGCGATGGTGGCCAGTACAATGACGCGGACACGTCCAAATTTGTCGCATGCCCATCCACCAATAAAACCTCCTATCCCCATACCCAAAAGAGAATAACTTCCTAAAGCACCAGCCTGTACAGAAGTTAGTCCCCATTCAGCTTTCAGACTGGTCAGGCTGAAAGCCAGAATCCCGATATCTGCACCGTCACAGAGCAAAATCAGAAAAGCAAAGACAAAAGCCGTCATCCATAGACGTTTTGGCGCCTGTTTGATGGTATCCGTGGAGGAGACATCGGTTTTATTGTCTCCTGTTACGATGGTATCGCTTGTCATTCTTATATCCTCTATATATTAAAAGTAGCATTTCCTCTGCTACCGCTAAATCCATTTTTCTTCCTCACGGAAACATAGTTTTCCTGATTTAACAGACTCGCTCTGCACACAACAGCCGCTGCATTTATTATCAGGCTACATTCGATTTTTCATGCTTTACGCTAAATCAAAATCATCTCATTGCTGGAAAATTTGATTTCGTAAATTAACTTTAAGTTCAGCCTTATGGCGATTATTCATTTAAATGAATAATCAGATTGCGTTTAAAATACTTAATTCCGTATTGCGAAATCAATTAATCATAAAATAACCAGATGAACAAGAGTTTTTACTCTATTTTTAGTAAAAAATAACTTTTTTGCATTCTGGAGTTAAAAATCCTTGATTTATAGCTTGAGAAACCTTAGTTTTATATAAAATAAAATTTCGCTATACAAAATAAATGGAGATTTTAATGGAACAGGTAGTTCAAGTAGAACAAGTTTCAGCACATGTAGCGATGGTTAAAATTCATCGACCAGAAGCGAAAAATGCCCTGAATACAGAAGTTCGCCAGAAACTTGCGGCGGCTTTTTTGCAACTGAATGATGATGAAAATGTCCGTGCCATTATTCTTACGGGTGGTGAAACAGATTTTGCAGCAGGAGCCGATCTTAAAGAACTGGCGAATGCTGAAACCATTCAAATGATGCAGCGCAGGACTGAACGTTACTGGCAGGCGATTGCACAGTGTTCAAAACCGGTGATCGCAGCTGTAAATGGTTATGCACTCGGTGGTGGCTGTGAACTGGCGATGCATGCAGACATTATTATTGCCGGGAAAAGCGCCCAGTTTGGTCAGCCTGAAGTGAAAGTGGGGGTTATGCCGGGTGCCGGTGGTACCCAACGATTATTCCGTGCAGTGGGTAAATTCCATGCTATGCGCATGATCATGACCGGTTGTCTGGTACCTGCACCGGAAGCCTATCAAATTGGTCTGGTGTCCCAAGTGACTGAAGATAGTGAAACCCTTGCTACAGCCATTAAGATGGCAGAAGGGCTGGCAAAAATGCCTCCAATTGCCTTGGAGCAAATCAAGGAAGTGGCTCTACTGGCTGAAGATGTGCCACTCAATGCCGGCTTAATGCTGGAACGTAAATCCTTCCAGATGCTGTTTTCTTCAGAAGATCAAAAAGAAGGTATGCAAGCCTTTATTGAAAAACGTAAACCAAATTATCAGGGACGATAAGCATGAGCATTCAAATTCAGAAAATCGGTATTATTGGCGTAGGTACCATGGGTGCGGGCATTGCCCAAATCGCGATTCAGTCCGGTCATGATGTGGTGTTGTTTGATGCCAAAGCGGGTGCTGCTGAACAGGCACAGGAAAAGCTGGCTAAAACATTAAATACCTTGGCTGATAAAGGTAAATTCAGCCATGAAAAAGCTGCTGAAGATCTTGCTCATTTATCGATTGCTCATCAGATCGAAGATCTGAAAGATTGCGATTTAATCGTTGAAGCGATTATTGAAAATCTGGAAATCAAACAAAAGCTGATGCAGCAACTTGAAGGCATTGTGAAACCGGAAGCGATTCTGGCATCTAATACATCTTCACTATCCATTAGTGCGATTGCTGCCAATTGCAGCCAGCCGGAACGCGTTGCCGGTTATCACTTCTTTAACCCGGTTCCACTGATGAAAGTGGTTGAGGTGATTGAAGGCTTTAATACCCGTGCTGATATTGTGGATGCACTCACTCAGTTATCGACCAAGATGGGACATCGCCCGGTAAAAGCTAAAGACACCCCAGGATTCATTATCAATCATGCTGGCCGTGCTTTTGGTAGCGAAGCCTATGCAATTCTGAATGAAAATGTCACTCCATTTTATGAAATTGATCGCATCTACCGTGACGGGATCGGTTTCAAGATGGGGCCATTCGAGTTAGGCGATCTGACCGGGATGGATGTATCTCATCCAGTGAGCGAATCGATCTATCACCAATATTATGAAGAAGCGCGTTACCGCCCAAGCGTGATTACCCGCCAGCGTTTTATTGCTAAACAGCTAGGTCGTAAAACTGGTAAAGGTTTTTATGATTACACTTCAGGTAGCAAAGTAGGTGATGTGGCTCCAACACTGGTTGAAAAGCTGGATCAATATCCATTGGTTTGGCTAGGTACAGAATATAGCGAAGACCGTCAGGCGCTTGAGCAATATCTGCAGCAGTTCAACATCCAGATCGAGCAGACTGAAACACCTTCAGCAGATGCTTTAATTCTGATTGCGACTTATGGTGAAGATGCAACTTCAGCCGCAGTCCGCTATCAGGTGTCTCCGCAGCAAGTAGTCTGTATTGATCTGCTTTACGGTCTGAATAAACACCGTACTTTAATGCCAACGTTTGTGACCCAACCTGAACTGGTAACCGCAGCACAATCGATTTTCAATCTGGATGGTGTGACTGCGAGCACAATTCAGGAAAGCGTCGGCTTTGTGGCTCAGCGTGCTTTGGCCATGATCGTGAATCTTGGCTGTGATATTGCCCAGCAAGGTGTTGCCACTGTAGAAGACATTAATATTGCCGTGAAATTAGGCCTTGGTTATCCATACGGCCCAATTGAATGGGGCGATGTACTAGGTGCTGAAAAAATTCTGAAAATTTTAGACCGCATGACTGCGATTACTCGTGACCAGCGTTACCGCCCAAGTCCTTGGTTGCGCCGCCGCGTTCAGCTCGGTTTAGCTCTTGTTCATACTACACATTAATTAAAAAGTTAAAGGAATAACACTCATGTTAAATGCCTATATTTATGATGGTTTACGTTCACCAATCGGTCGCCACGCAGGAAGCCTGGCAACTGTACGTCCAGATGATCTAGCAGCAACAGTTATTAAAAATCTGTTAGAAAAAACCGGTATTCCAGCAGCTGACGTAGAAGATGTGATCTTTGGCAGCACGAATCAGGCCGGTGAAGACAGCCGTAACGTGGCTCGTTTTGCGGCACTGCTTGCAGGTATGCCAGTGACAGTTCCGGGTCAAACGGTAAACCGTCTTTGTGCTTCAGGCTTGGGTGCTGTAATTGATTCAGCACGTGCCATTACCGCAGGTGAAGGCGAATTGTATATTGCAGGCGGTGTAGAAAGCATGACACGTGCACCGTTTGTAATGGGTAAAGCTGAAAGCGCGTATTCACGTGATGCGAAAATCTATGACACGACGATTGGTACACGTTTCCCAAACCGTAAATTTACCGACCAGTTTGGCGCGCACAGCATGCCAGAAACAGGTGATAACGTCGCTGAAGAATTCGGTATTAGCCGTGAACAGGCTGATACCTTTGCTGCTGCATCACAGGCAAAATATCAGGCAGCGAAAGAAGCAGGTTTCTTTGAAGGTGAAATTACCCCGATTGAAGTTTCTCAAGGACGCAAATTGCCGCCTAAACAAATTACTGAGGATGAGCATCCACGTGCTTCTTCAACATTTGAAGCATTATCCAAGCTAAAACCGCTTTTCGAAGGTGGTGTAGTAACAGCGGGTAATGCATCAGGAATCAATGACGGCGCTGCAGCACTGATTATCGGCAGTGAAAAAGTTCAGGAACAGTATGGCTTAAAACCTTTAGCTCGTATTCTGTCTTCTGCAGCCGCTGGCATTGAGCCACGCATCATGGGAGCAGGCCCAATTGAAGCGATTAAAAAGGCAGTACAGCGTGCGGGTTTGACGCTAGACGATATGGACGTAATCGAGATTAATGAAGCCTTTGCCAGTCAGGTATTATCTTGCCTGAAAGGTCTGGATGTCGCTTTGGATGATCCACGTGTCAATCCAAATGGTGGTGCGATTGCCATTGGTCATCCACTGGGCTGTTCGGGTGCGCGTTTGGCTTTAACCGTTGCACGTCAGTTACAGCGTACCGGTAAAAAATATGCCGTGATCAGTCTGTGTATCGGTCTGGGGCAAGGGCTGGCGATGGTGATTGAAAATCCTGAAGCTGCATAACAGCTTTAGTCATAGCCTTAATGCCATGTATCTATGATATGCATGGCATTTTTTTATTGGGATTTTTATATTTAAATAAAAACTACAGCAAAGATTTTGTGAATATTAGAGCTCTTTTTTAAATCAAACTCAAATTCTCTACGCTACTTTTGTTTCGGCAAAATGAGAAGCGAAGTTTCGCAAGAAAACCATGTTGCGGAGCAATGCTCCAAACTGCAAAACTCGCCCACAACCATAAATAATCAGATATATCGCAGAATCTATTATTTTACAAAGTAGTCTTGCCTCAGACAGTTGCGGATGAAGTTCTCGCGTATCAAACAACCTCATAAGTTTAAAAAAGGAAATGTCAGCCAACTTATTAATTGACTGACATTGGTACAGGTTTCAAGGATCTTTATTATTGATGGTCAAGTTCTGTTGGTAACCAATAAAGTCGCTGACCCAAAGGCATAAACTTTACCTTCTTTATCGACAATCCGGCCTTCTGAGGTCAGTACATTGCGTCCAATCCGGATAACTTCACCAATAGCGGTATAGGTTTCGCCGCTTTTCATCGCTTTCAGCATTTTGACATTCAGGTCAATGGTCGAGAAACTAACACCTGCATCTACTGTCGTATGCACGGCAGCGCCAGTGGCACTATCTAGAACCGTTGCACAAAAGCCGCCATGAATTCCACCCTGTAAATTGTAATGGCGCTGATCAGGACGCACCTCATATTCCACATAGTTTTCGCGCACCAAGGTCAGACGCATGGGAATAATTTCACTCATGGCTGAGCTGGGAATTTCCCCATTTTTAATTGCGGTGAGATATTCAAGTCCGTTTAATTGTGATGTGGGCATATCCACTCCTTGTAACGATTTATTTCGCTTTATGAAATAATATTCTGTTTTCCTGAAATTATGATATAACAGATAATGATCGAAATGCTATATTTTTCCAGGATGGAACGATGACAATAAAAAATCTCGTCACAGATGCTGAATGGCAGGCACGTTGTGAACTCGCAGCGCTTTATCGCATTATCGCGCATTACCGGATGACGGATCTGATTGATACTCACATCAGTTTAAGAGTTCCCGATCAACCTGACTGTTTTCTGATTAATCAGTATGGTGTCGCTTTTGAAAAAATGTGTGCTTCAACGCTGGTGAAGATTAATCATGAAGGGCAGGTCGTAGAAAGCTATGAACAGGACAAGCCGGTGAATATGGCGGGCTTCGTCATCCACTCTGCAATTCATGAAGCACATGCTCATCTGAACTGTGTCATTCATACGCATACCGCAGACGGCATAGCAGTGTCTGCACAGAAACACGGACTTCTTCCCATTTCCCAGCATGCGCTGAAATTTTATCAGCAGGTGGCCTATCACGAATATGAAGGCGTGGCACTCTCAACAGATGAGCAGGAACGCCTGATTCAGGACCTGGGCGGCCATCGCGCCATGATTTTACGCAATCACGGACTTTTAACGGCTGGCGAAACCATTGCACGGGCCTTTCATGAAATCTATTTCCTTGAGCGCGCCTGTCAGGCGCAGGTCAAGGCTTTAAGTGGGGGTGCCGAAGTGCATTATCCAGCAGAAGAAGTCCGAATTAAAACTGCCAAGCAGTTCGCCAGTCCTTTGGTTGAACCGATTTTACAGCGTGCCTGGCAGGCTGCATTATCCCTGATTGAGCATCAATATACGGAGTATGCATCATGATTGTGATATCCAGTACTGTGCCAAATATTGAAGCAATTCTGGTGAAGTCTTTTCAGAAATATGCGCCTGCTGGCAGTTTCTGTACAGTGGACAGCCCGGAAGCAGAACTGGCGACCACAGCAGCTTCGTGGTTTCCAGATCTGGAAAAACTCCAAAAACTTCCAGAACTTGGCCTGATTCATTCGATTGCTGCGGGGGTCGAACATTTAAATTTAAACGAGATTAGATCTGACCAGTCAGTCTGCCGGGTACTGGATCCACATCATCAAAAGGGCATGTTTGATTATCTGCTCTGGGGCGTGCTGTATTTCCAGCGTTATTTTGACCGCATGATCCAGCAGCAAAAGCAGCAGCTATGGAAACAGTATCGTCAAAGTTATAGCCATCATATCCAGATTGGGATTATGGGCCTTGGTCATATGGGTGGTTATGTGGCAGAACGTTTTGCCGACATGGGCTATCAGGTGTCTGGGTGGTCCAATTCCCCAAAAGAGATTGCTCAGGTCAAAAGCTATGTAGGCCAAGAACAGCTTTTCGAGTTCCTGGCCCACAGCCAGATTTTGATTAATTTAATGCCTTTAACTGCAGACAATACTGGCATCTTATCTGAACAGCTATTTAAAAAATTACCCGATCAGGCTGCTCTTATTCAGGTGGGTCGTGGGCAGCATTTAATCGAGCAGGATCTACTCAATGCACTGGATTCCGGCCACTTACGTGGTGCAATTGTCGACGTATTTGAACAGGAGCCATTAGCCGCTGAACATCCATTCTGGCAGCATGAAAAGATCGTAGTTACACCACATGTTGCCTCACATGCGCCCATGTCTGTGGTGGTGGAACAGATTCTGGAAAATGACCGACGCTTAAATCTCGGGCTGGATTTGTGCCATCAGGTAGATGTCAATAAAGGCTATTAATTGTAGGGATACAGGCAAAAAAACAAGGAAATTGATGATGTGGGAAACGATTCAAACTCAGGTTCAGCAAGGCGTCGCAACCTTAAGCTTTAACCGTCCGGATTCACTCAACAGTTTTAACCGGCAAATGCATGAGGAAGTGCAGCAGGTACTGAAAAACTGGAATAAAGATCCGGATATTCGGGTGATTGTGATTCGCGGTAATGGCCGGGCGTTTTCAGCAGGACAGGATTTAAAAGAACGTGCTGGACAGCTCGGCAATGTGCCTTTGCCACCGCAAGGCTCGCTGGCCAAATACTATAATCCTTTGATTAACCTGATCCGCCAGAGTCCCAAACCGGTGATTGCAGCAGTGAATGGTGTGGCTGCCGGTGCAGGTGCCAATATCGCACTGGCCTGTGATCTGGTCATTGCCAAGGAAAGTGCCCGATTTATTCAGGCTTTTTCTAAAATTGGCTTGATTCCTGATGCCGGTGGCACCTGGATGTTGCCACGTTTAATCGGTTATGCACGTGCCATGGCACTCACTTTTCTGGGCGAACCGGTGCATGCCAAAGAGGCCGCCGAAATGGGCATGATCTGGAAAATGCTTCCAGATACAGAATTTGATGCTTATATCGACGACATTGCACAGCGATTATCTCAACAGCCGACTTATGCGCTCGCTTTAACCAAACAGGCCTTGCAACGCAGTGCTGAAAATAACATAGACCAGCAACTGGAGCTGGAACAAAACCTGCAATATCTGGCTCTGAGCAGTCAGGACTATAAAGAAGGTGTCCAGGCTTTTGTCGAAAAACGCCCTGCACAATTTACCGGATGCTAAGGAGAGCATTTATGAAAATTAAGACCCGTATTACCGAGCTTTTAGGCATTCGCTATCCAATTATTCAGGGCGGCATGATGTGGGTCGGTACCGCAGAAATGGCCAGTGCCGTATCTAATGCAGGTGGCTTGGGAACATTAACGGCATTGACTCAACCGACGCCTGAAGCCCTGGTCAAGGAAATTGCACGCTGCCGAGAAATGACCGATCAGCCTTTTGCAGTCAATCTGACTTTATTGCCCGCTGTGAATCCGCCGCCATATGCAGAATACCGACAGGCAATCATTGAAAGCGGTATCAAGATCGTAGAAACAGCAGGCAACAAGCCTCATGAACATATTGAGGCGTTTAAGCAACACGGCATTATTGTCATTCATAAATGTACTTCCGTCCGTCATGCGCTTTCAGCACAAAGAATTGGCGCAGATGTTATTTCGATTGATGGTTTTGAATGTGCGGGCCATCCGGGTGAAGACGATATTCCTGGCCTGATTTTAATTCCTGCGGCAGCAGATCAGCTTACTGTGCCGATTGTGGCCAGTGGCGGTTTTGCTGATGGCCGTGGTCTGGTCGCAGCTTTGGCTTTAGGTGCTGAAGGCATCAATATGGGTACACGCTTTTGTGCAACTCAGGAAGCGCCGATCCATCTAAACATCAAACAGTTCTATGTCGACAATGATGAAAGGGCGACACATCTGCTGTATCGACAGTTCAGAAATACTGCCCGTGTTGCCAAAAATGCGGTATCTGATTTAGTGGTAAAAATGAGTGAAGATCCAGATCTGGAATTTGAACAGATTCGTCCCTATGTCAGTGGCTTAAAAGGCAAGCTTGCTTTAGAAAATGGCGATGTAGATGCAGGCGTACTGACAGCAGGTCAGGTGATGGGGTTGATCCATGACATTCCAACCTGTCAAACGCTGATTGACACTATCATGCAAGAAGCAGAACAGATTGTTCAGCAACGTTTGGCTCAGTTTTTCCCGCGCTAAATCGCTTCATTTTGATCATTCAATAAAAAAGCCATTCATTACCGAATGGCTTTTTTATACCAAAGTTTTAATTTTTTAAATGTGATTTTTTATGTCATGACTAGATTTTATCCATGAACTTATATTATATTCGACCTAAAACATAATTTCGTATTATGAAATTAATTGTCATAAATATACAAATTAGAACTCATACAAGGGAATTACGATGAGAAATTATATTGCGCCATTAAAAGACATGAAGTTTGTGCTGAAAGATCTGCTCAATGTTGAACAGAAATACGAAGGCTATGCAAAGTTCGCAGACAAAGTTTCTATGGATATTATGGAACAATATCTGGAAGTCGCTGCTGACTTTTGCCAAAACGAACTTCTGCCGATTAATGCAACAGGTGACCAGCAGGGCTGCCGTTTGCAAGATGGCATCGTAACTACACCGGATGGTTTTAAAGCGGCTTATGACAAATATGTAGAACTTGGTTTTACCTCATTAACTGGCGATGAAAAATATGGCGGCCAAGGCTTCCCAACCTTATACCGTATTGCCATTTCTGAAATTATTACGGCGACTAACTGGTCTTGGGGTATGTACCCAGGCCTGTCACATGGTGCGATGCGTACCTTGGAACATCACGGTAGCGATGAACAAAAACAGAAATTCCTGGTGCCTTTAATTGCAGGTCGCTGGACCGGAACCATGTGTTTAACTGAATCACATGCCGGTTCTGATCTGGGCCTGATCCGTACCAAAGCGGTGCCAAATGAAGATGGCAGCTACAGCATCAGTGGTGAAAAAATCTTTATTTCAGCAGGTGAGCATGATCTGGCTGAAAATATCGTGCATATCGTACTGGCTCGTTTACCAGATGCACCTGCCGGCACCAAAGGTATTTCACTATTTATCGTGCCTAAATACAATCTGGATGAAGCTGGAAATGTGGCTTCACGCAATGGCGTGGTGTGTAGCGCAATTGAACACAAGATGGGTATTCATGGCAATGCGACCTGTGTACTGAATTTTGATAATGCCAAAGGTTTCCTGATCGGGCCTGAAAACCGCGGCTTGAACTGCATGTTTACTTTTATGAACTCTGCGCGTATTGGTACAGCGATTCAAGGTTTGGCTGCAGCTGAATCTTCTTATCAAGGCGCGTTGGCTTATGCCAAAGACCGTCTGGCGATGCGTTCACTTGAAGGTGCGAAAGAGCCAAACCTGCCTGCGGATCCAATTATCGTGCATCCGGCAGTGCGTAATATGCTACTGACTCAAAAGGTATTTGCAGAAGGTTCACGTGCCTTGGCATATTATCTGGCGACGTATGCTGATATCGCTGAAGCAACAGATAATCCTGAAGAGAAGAAAGCCGCAGAAGACCGTCTGGCATTATTAACGCCAATTGCCAAAGCCTTAATGACTGAAACAGGTGTGGAAGCTGCCAAACACGGTATGCAGGTCTTTGGTGGACACGGCTATATTGCTGAACATGGCATGGAACAGATTGCCCGTGATGCACGTATTGCCAGCCTCTATGAAGGAACTACTGAAATTCAGTCCATTGACTTGCTGGCGCGTAAAGTGCTGGGCTCAAAATTGGGTTTGCTGACCGCATTAACCGATGAAATTCAGGGCTTTGTAAAAGAGCATCAGCAACATGTCCAGTTCAGCCAGCAAGTTGCACAAGTCAGCCAGTTGACTGAACAATGGCTGAAATTAACCAGAACCATTCAGGAGCAGGCTCAACAGTCTGCCAATGAAATTGGGGCAGCATCAGTTGACTACCTATATTTCTCTGGTTATGTCGTGTCCGCTTATTTGTGGCTGAAAATGGCAATTACTGCGCAGCAGAAAATTGAAGAAGGCAATACTGATCCGTTCTATGCAGCCAAGATCAAAACTGCACAATTCTTCTTTGCGCGTATTTTGCCAAGAACTTCAACCCACTTTGCCAATATTCAGGCGGGCGGTGAAAGCCTGTTTTTACTTGAACCTGAAGAGTTCAAATTCGATTAAACCTTTTGACCCACGATACTCGTGTCGTGGGTCTTTTTTAATAATTTTTGCATCCTCACCCAATTCAAATATTGAGATTTATTCTCGGATATTGAATAAACCATAAAACAACAAGATCAGGAGTCTATATGGATTTAGACATGATTACTCGACAGTGTCCTTATGCTGATCTGCAGCTTAATTTTCATGAAGTCGGACAGCGTTCTGCATTTCCCACTATTATTCTGATTCATGGCACCGGTGGAAATACCGACAAGCATTTCAGCTATATTTTTCCGATGCTGGGTATTCATCAGCGGGTTTTATCCATTGATTTGCATACCCCCGATAAAGCTGATCTAAAGGTGACCGATTTTAGCCAGCAGGTTGAAGCGCTGATTCAACATGCAGTTGCAGAAGATGAAACCATTACAGTGGTAGGCTATTCACTCGGTGCCGTGATTGCTGCACAAGTAGCAGCCAGTTTAAAACAGCGCATAGCGCGTTTGATCCTGTTAGCCGGTTGGGCCAAGACCAGCTCGGTGCAACAACTGCGTACTGTCATTTGGCAGCAATTATTTACTGAACAATCTGCGGCCTTGCCTCATTTTGTCAATTATTGCCTGTATAGCGATGATTATCTGTCTGCACGAAGCGAACAGCAGGTGTTGGATCTAGCACGTTTTGTTAAACCTTCCCAAGATGCAGCCAAACAGCGTGAACTGAATTATCGCATTGATATCACTGCAACCTTGCCAGACATCTCTGCGGAGACTTTGATCGTGGCTTGTCGTGAAGACCGCATGGTGCCTGTAGCCCAAGCAAAACTGCTGTTTGCTTCAATTTCGAACAGTCGCTATATCGAAATTTCTTCAGGACATGCGCTCTATATCGAAGCGCCAGCCGAAGTGGTGCAATTGGTGAACCAGTTTAGCCAGCATCCAGAACAATATCCGGTGAATCAAAAAATCCAGCCTTATATGCCTTAAAGGAGATAAATAATGCAAGCTCAAGGACAGCGCAGCAAGATTCTAATTGTAGGTAGCGGATTTGGTGGTTTAGGCATGGCAATCCGTCTTAAGCAACAGGGCATCCACGATTTTAAAATCATAGAACGGGCAGCAGAAGTGGGTGGAACATGGCGTGACAATACCTATCCCGGGGTCGCCTGTGATGTACCGTCCCATTTATATTCTTTCTCTTTTATTAAAAATCCGGACTGGTCTCGGGTCTTTCCGCAAGGGGCAGAAATTCAGCGCTATTTAATTCAATGCTGTGATCAGGAAAATATCCGGCCACATATCGATTTTCATACCCAACTGGAAAAGGCCAGCTGGAATGCACGAGAACGCATCTGGGAAATTCACACCTCTATAGGTCTGTATCAGGCTGAGATTTTAATTACCGCAACCGGGCATCTGGCAGATGAGCATCTCCCGAAAATTCCGGGGCTGGAAGAATTTGAAGGCCAAGTGATGCATTCCGCGCGCTGGAACCACGAGCTGAATCTGGAAAATCAACATGTCGTTGTGGTGGGTTCTGGTGCTTCTGCCATCCAGCTTGTGCCGGAAATTTCCAAAACAGCCAAAAGCCTGACCGTCTTGCAACGTAGTGCGCCATATATTTTGCCCCGACCAGACCGAGCTTATTCTGAGTCAGAAAAACAGCTTTTCCGCAAAGATCCGGACAGTATGTCGGCCCTCAGACATTCCTTGTTCTGGGGCAATGAATACAATTTTGCCCAACGCCGTAATCTGAAAAGCCAGATTGAGCGGGTCAAGAAAAACTGCCTGCAATTCTTAAAACATCAGATTTCAGATCCTGAATTACAGCGCAAACTTACGCCGAATTATGAACCTGGTTGTAAGCGCTTATTGCTTTCTAATGATTATTATCCGACTTTTCTAAAACCAAATGTCACACTTGAAGACTCAGCATTGGCAGAAGTTATGAAAGACGGTGTATTAAGCCAGGCTGGAAATAAATTTTCTGCAGATATCATCGTATTTGCGACAGGATTTGAAGCGGCACGTCCACCCTATGCCGCAAAGGTGGTGGGTAAACAGGGTTTAAGCCTGGAGCAGCAATGGTCCAGCGGTATGCAGGGTTATCAGTCAACGACCGTACACAACTTTCCAAACCTGTTCATCCTGAATGGGCCAAATACAGGCAGTGGACATAATTCAGCACTTTATTTTCTGGAAACCCAGTTTGATCTGGTGCTGGATGCCTTGCAGTTTTTTGAGCAGGAACAGATTCAGGTCTTTGAAGCAGATCAAGAAGCTGAAAATAGCTATATGCAGGAGCTACAGCAGCTTTCGCAAGGTAGTGTCTGGTTATCGGAAAGCTGTAAAAGCTGGTATCTGGACCCGGTCAGTCGCAAGCTGACTTTGGTCTGGCCGGATTATGCTCATTCATTTAGGGATAAAAATCAGCATTTTATTCGTAGCGGTTATCACTACCAGTATGTTGAATCGAGACAGCAGAAAGTGGTGTAAAAATATTTAATTAAAATCAAAATCTTATGGTTTAAATAATACAAAATAATTGTAAATCCAGGACAGGAGTATAGTCATGAGCAGTCAGCCATGGATGGAAGAATATAAAAAGTGGAATATCAATCCGGAGTTTACCCGGCCAGATCCTGAGAAAACCCTGAGCACGATAATTGCTGAGAATTTGGTAAAATTTCAGGATAAAACCGCATTTATCTATCTAGATCGCAAATTCAGCTATCACGATATCGATGTGTATAGCCAGAAACTGGCTAGCTATTTACAGAGTCTTGGGCTGACTGCTGGCAGCCGTATTGCGGTGATGTTACCGAATATTATTCAATATCCAATCGCTACCTTTGCCATTATTCGGGCCGGTTATGTGCTGGTCAATGTCAACCCCATGTACACCCAGCGCGAGCTCTATCATCAGCTACAGGATTCAGGTGCAGAAGCCTTGATTATCCTTGGACAGACTTTGGAGCAATTAACAGCATTAGAGGAATGTCCTCAACTTAAATATGTCATTGCAACGCATCCGCTGGATTTTATTCAAGAGCAGCCAAGTGCTATTTATAGTCAGGCAGCACAATATCCGGATAAACAGTTTTCTGACTTTAGACAGGCAATAAATCAGGTAAAGATTATTGATTTTGAACCGCCTGTACAACATCAGGAAGATACGGTCATTCTGCAATACACGGGAGGTACCACAGGTGTTTCTAAAGGTGCAGAACTGAGCCATCGCAATATTTTATTTAATATCGCCCAGAACAGTACCGTATTTATCAGCCATTTTGGTGACCGCTATGCCACTGAAAATGAATATGTATTCTGTGCCTTGCCGCTGTATCACATTTATGGATTTACCATCTGCCTGTTCAGTTATGGTTTAAGCCGTGGTTTCGCCAATGTTCTGATTCCAAATCCGAGAGATCTGGATGCTTTGGTAGATCAATACCAGAAACATCCACCCACTGTTTTCCCCGGGGTGAATACCATGTTTAATGCCTTGGCGCATCATTCACGTTTCCGTGAGCTGGATCATTCAAGCCTGAAAACCACAACCGGCGGAGGAGCATCTATTCTGAAAAATACGGCAGAGTTATGGCATGAGGTTACAGGCTGCCAGATTTATGAAGGCTACGGACTTTCTGAAACCTCACCAACTGCAACTTTTAACCCTCCTTTAAGCCGGCGATTTAGTGGCACGATTGGCTTGCCATTGGCAGGGACTGAAATTCTGATTCTGAATGATGAAGGAAAACCTGTAGAACTTAATCAGGCTGGAGAAATCGCCATACGTGGTCCACAGGTGATGAAAGGATACTGGCAGCAACCGGAAGCAACAGCACAGGTATTTACCAAAGATGGATTCTTCCTGACAGGTGATATCGGTTGTATGGACGAACAGGGCTATATCACCATTCTGGACCGCAAAAAAGACATGATTCTGGTCTCCGGATTTAATGTTTATCCCAATGAGCTGGAAGGCGTGCTGTCCAAACATCCTAAAATACTGGAATGTGCAGTGATTGGTATTGATGATGAAAAGTCTGGACAGGTACCCAAGGCATTTATTGTGAAACAGGATGAAACTCTGACCCAAGATGAAGTCATGACTTATCTGAAGCAGCAACTGACCAGTTATAAATTGCCCAAATACATTGAGTTTGTGGCTGGATTACCAAAGTCTGCAGTAGGAAAAATTCTGCGTCGCGAGCTGCCTCGTACTGTTCAGCCGAGCGCCAAAGCCTGTTAAGGAATGATCTAGTCCATTAGATTTAAAATAAAAAAGGAATCAAAAGATTCCTTTTTTACTACTTGCAGGCTTATCGCTGCTGGATGACTTTTTTGCTTTTTAGTTCTTCTATTTCAGCAGAACTTAAATATTGACTCAAAATGGCATCGGTATCTTCACCCAGACAAGGTGGGGCCTTTTTATATTCTACCGGTGTCTTGGAGAGTTTGATCGGTGAACCGATTGAGGTGTAATCTTCACGTAAAGTATGCGGCATCTGAATCACCATATCGCGTGCCAATACCTGTTCTTCTTGCAAAGTCTGTTTCAGGTCATTGATCATTCCTACCGGCACTTTAACCGCATGGATTAAATCCACCCAGGTTTTTGCCGGTCGAGTATAGAAATGAGCCTGTAGAACTGTGGTCAGTTCTTCACGATGTGTGACACGGCCTGAATTTTTCAAGAAGCGAGGATCTTCTGCTACCTTATCCAAACCAACGGCCTGACACAAAGCTTTAAATTGCAGATCATTACCACAGGCAATAATAAATTCACCTTTCTGGGCTTTAAATACCTGATAGGGCACAATATTGGCATGTGCATTTCCGAAGCGACCGGGGACTTTGCCTGAGGTGAGATAATTCATGGCCAGAACAGAGAGGGAAGCGACCTGGGTATCTAACAGCGCCATATCAATATACTGACCTTCACCGGTTTTCTCACGGGACAACAAAGCCGCCTGAATGGCAATTGCGGCATATAAGCCGGTGGTCAAATCGGCAAAGGCCAGACCTGCTTTTTGCGGGCCACCACCGGGCAAGTCATCACGTTCGCCAGTGACACTCATCATGCCGCCCATTCCCTGAACGATAAAATCATAGCCCGGCTCTTGAGCACGCGGACCGTTCTGGCCAAAACCGGTAATAGAACAATATACCAGTCGCGGATTTAGCTGACTCATACTTTCATAATCCAGCCCATATCGTTTCAACGAACCGGCTTTATAGTTTTCAATGACTACATCACTCTGTTCAGCAAGTTTTTTGATAATACTTTGACCTTCAGGTGTAGATAAATCGATTGCAACCGAATGCTTGCCACGGTTGGCTGACAGGTAATAAGCCGATTCATGGGTATCTTGCTGGTGATTGTTTTTAAGCCAAGGTGGTCCCCAGATACGGGTATCATCCCCATGATCCGGTTTTTCAATCTTGATCACTTCTGCACCCAGATCAGCCAGAATCTGGCTACACCAGGGCCCAGCCAAAATCCGGCTTAAATCCAGTACACGAAATCCTGTTAAGGCACCCATTATTACGCTCCCTGTTCGATCTTATTCAAATGACATATCGTTCTAATCCCTCTTTTTAAAGCTATATGAAAATGAAAGAACAATCAACTTTATGATAATAAATTTCGTATAACAAAATAAAACATCTAAAATGATGAATATTCATCTTATTTTCTTTAGCCTGATGCAAATATAAGTATGAACGAAGAACAAGAGGTCACTGATAAAAAGGAAAAAGCGATCTCCCAGACAGGATTAAAAAAGGAGTCAATCAAGTGAATTAAAAACGGATTAGCCTTAAAGCATATTCATTAGCGGAATAGCTTTAAATATAAAAAGATCATGAAAACCTAAGGATAGGAAAACAGAGATTTAAATATGACGGAATTAGTAAGAGAACAAGTTTTAGAAAGAGAACTCGCAAAGATAAAACCTACGACCAAACGAACCCAGCAGATTGCCTTTGTATTTGCCTTTTTGGCACTCTTGGTCGATGGCGCGGACATGCTACTGCTATCCTTCAGCTTAAACAGCCTGAAAGCAGAATTTGGTTTAAGCAATCTACAAGCCGGTACCTTGGGTAGTTTTACACTGGCGGGTATGGCGATTGGAGGTTTTATTGGTGGCTGGGCCTGCGACCGTTTAGGTCGGGTACGTACAGTCGTTATTTCAATTCTGATCTTTTCAGTATTAACTGCAGCCTTGGGCTTTACCCAAAATTATGAACAGTTCGCCGTACTACGTTTTCTGTCTGCTTTCGGTATTGGCTCTTTATATATTGCAGCCAATACGCTCATGGCTGAATATGTTCCAACTGAATATCGCACCACGGTTTTAGGTACCTTACAGGCAGGATGGACCGTCGGTTATATCGTGGCCACTGTACTGGCAGGCTGGATCATTCCGGAATATGGCTGGCGAACCCTGTTTTTTATTGCCATTATTCCCTCGGTTATGGCGATTTTTATCCAGAAACTGGTTCCTGAGCCAGAATCCTGGCAGCGTGCACGTTTGCAGCGTCTATATGCCCCAGCTGAAATCACAGCACAGCAACCCGCCAAAAAAAGCACAGTCAAAGAGATTTTCGCGGATCCTGCGAATCGCAGAATGTTCATCTTGTGGATATTTACGGCCGGTTTTCTGCAATTTGGCTACTATGGCGTAAATAACTGGATGCCGGCATATCTGGAATCTGAATTGCACATGAATTTTAAATCTATGGCCGGCTATATGATTGGTACTTATGTGGCGATGATTTTCGGGAAAATTCTAGCGGGCTTTGCCGCAGACCGTCTGGGTAGACGCGCTGTCTTTTCGTTTGGAGCAATTGGAACGGCGATTTTCCTGCCCGTGATTGTGCTATTCAATACGCCAGAGAATATTGCCTATCTGCTGATATTCTTTGGATTCCTATACGGCATTCCATATGCGATTAATGCCACTTATATGACAGAAAGCTTCGCCACCTCGATTCGTGGTACTGCGGTAGGCGGTGCTTATAATGCAGGTCGTATCGGCGCCATGTTTGCCCCTGCAATTATTGGCGCGGCAGCCAGCGGTGGTTCAATTGGCTTAGGCTTCCTGATTATGGGGGGTGCCTATTTCTTGTGTGGCGCAGTGTCCGGGATATTCATTAAAGACCGTCAATACGATCCACAAAAGGCATAATTTCAATTTATAAAAAAGAGCCTGAATTCAGGCTCTTTTTTATATTCTTCAATTAAAGCTATATTTCTATTTGTTTATTCCTGATCCATTTCTTTGTGCAGATGAATACTTTTTAAACCATCATTTACTTTATTGAGCAGATGAATCAGGGTAACCACATCATCAAAAGCCAGCTTATTTAAGGCCTGACCATAAAAATCAAAGAAATCAGCTTGCAAGTTGTCCCATGTTTCCAAGCTGGGATGTAGCCAAAGCAGTGGATCTAATTCATCAGCATCAGGTGAATTTCACCATGGCCTCGACCCCATTCCTGAATGACCTGTCCAATACCGTGGCGGAACAGCATGACAAGGTTGATTCACTAAAAATTTTCCTGTGTGCTGTTGCACCCATTCCGGGGCCATTGGTACAAAAAGCCCGGGAAATTCTGGGCGTTAAAGTCATATCCGCTTGGGGTATGACCGAATGTGGTGCAGTGACGCTGACCCGACCTGAAGATGAGGATGAACACTCTTTCAATACCGATGGCATCGCTTTGCCAGGTGTGGAAATCAAGATCGTGGATAAAAAAGGTCAGACCAAAGCCGTGAATGAATCCGGGCGTTTGATGATCCGCACCTGTTCAAATTTTGGCGGTTATTTAAAACGTCCACATTTGAATGATACGGATGCCGAAGGCTGGTTTGATACTGGCGATATTGCCTATCAGGACGAGCAGGGCTATATCCGGATTTGTGGACGTAAAAAGGATGTAATTATCCGTGGCGGAGAAAATATTCCGGTCGCGGAAATTGAATCACTACTTTATAAGCATCCGAATATTGCAACAGTAGCTTTGGTCGCTTATGCAGATGAGCGAATGGGCGAGCGTGCTTGTGCAATCATCAAGCTGAAAGATCCGTCACAGCCGTTAAGTTTTAATGAACTGGTAGATTTTCTAAAAACTCATAATCTGGCCATGCAATATCTTCCTGAACGCCTGGAAATCTGGGAGGATATTCCGATGACGCCATCGGGAAAAATCCAGAAATTTAAACTCAGAGAATTACTGGCTCAGCATATTGCCTCAACGACAGTTGAAGCGAACTAAATCTGGGAATAAATAGATAAATTAAACCCTGAATAATCTTGCCTTATTCAGGGTTTTTCTTTTTCAAAGAAAATGATCTAAAGGTTTAATGCAAACTTTAGAATCACGTCTATTTTAATAATTTTAATAAGACTTCAGCCGTTGCAGCAGAAGAGGCCGGGTTTTGTCCAGTAATGAGCAGACCATCTTGTTGCACGTATACCTGCCAGTCCTCAGCTTTGGAATATTTCCCACCTTTTTCTTTCAGCATGTCTTCAACTAAAAACGGAACGATGTCTGTCAAACCCACGCCGTCTTCTTCAGTGTTACTGAAACCGGTGACTGTTTTGCCTTCTACAATAGAACGGCCTTCGGAATCTTTCACATCACGCAGGACACCCGGAGCATGACAGACCAGCGCAACAGGTTTATCTGCCTGCAAGGTTTGCTCAATTAAAGAAATGGAATTCTGGTCTTTGGCCAGATCCCATAGCGGTCCATGACCACCCGGATAGAACACGGCATCAAAATCCTGATTTAAGACTTCACCCAACTTGTGTGTATTGGCAAGAGCCTGCATGGCCGATGCATCTGCTTCAAAGCGTTTGGTGGTTTCGGTTTGCGCATCCGGCTCATTACTTTTTGGATCTAGCGGTGGCTGACCACCTGCAGGAGAAGCCAAAACTACCTCTGCGCCTGCATCGACAAAGGTGTAATAAGGCGCAGCTAGCTCTTCCAGCCAGAAGCCAGTTTTTTTGCCAGTATCGCCCAGCTGGTCATGTGAAGTCAGTACCATCAAGATTTTCATATTATTTTCCTGTAGCTCATTAAAAAACATCGCGAATGATCGACTGTTAATTTAACAAGTCATGAGCGTCAGGAATGTTGTGATACGTTCATTTGCTGTATCGATACGTTGTTGTTTCAGTTGATTTAACTAAGGTGTATAGGCTTGCAACGTGAACAGTGTGTTCAATATTCATCTGCCCATTAACAGGTCTTGCTGAAGATCGGCTTGTTTACGCAAGAAATCCCAGACCAGTTTAATTTTTGGTTCATGTTGCAGATCGACCAGCGTCAGCATCCAGAAAGTGTGGGTAAAACTGAGCTGCTGACCCAGCACCTCTTTCAGTTCACTTTTATCATTGACCAGAAATTTCGGCAAAATGGCCAGTCCAGCACCTGCACGCACGGCAATTTCCTGCGCCAGAATGCTGTTACTGCGAAAACAGGCACTGACCTGCAAGGGAAGACGCTCTAGCGAATATAGTGCAGTGCTATAGACCAGATCATCAATATAATCGACAAAACGGTGCTGCTGGAGGTCTTCCAGTTTTTTAATTTCCGGATTTTGCTGTAAATAATGCTGGCTGCCATATAGCTTTAAACAGTAATTAGACAAACGAGTAATGATATACGGACCAGATTTGGGCCGGTCAATCGCGATCACAATATCGGCTTCTCGATGTGAAAGTTTGATCGCTTTCGGTACCGGAATCAGGTCAATGGTCAGCAAAGGATAATGCTGGGAAAATTCTGCCAAAAGACGAGCTAAAAATGCCGTGCCAAAACCTTCTGGCGCACCAATCCGGACCCGACCTTGCAAGGGATCATGGCGCTTGTCAATCTGGATAAAGGACTGTTCCATCTGTTCCACACGCGGCACCAGTGCCAGACCTTCCGAGGTTAGTTCATAACCGGTGGCTTCGCGCTTAAACAGTTGCGTACCTAAAGTACTTTCCAGGGCCTGAATCCGCCGCGCTACGGTGCTATGTTCAACCCCGATTAAGCGTGCTGCGTTGGTGAGTGTTTTAGCACGCGCCAAAACTAAAAAAAAGCGTAAATGATCCCAATCTACTTTCATTTTTTATTTAACATCCTGTTAAATTCCTGTGCATATTTGCACAACCATCGTGCACCAATTTCTATTGGTGGTCAAAGTGTTCTTTGTTAGTCTGCTG
This sequence comes from Acinetobacter lwoffii, assembly GCF_022809915.1. GTDB lineage: Bacteria > Pseudomonadota > Gammaproteobacteria > Pseudomonadales > Moraxellaceae > Acinetobacter > Acinetobacter lwoffii_M. Next base: position 113,896 of record NZ_JALGQY010000003.1, read on the forward strand.
AAACAGCGTAAAAATTATACGTTAAATAAAAGCCAGTAAAGGCAGATACAACGACAATAACAAACCAGCACGGAGCGACCATGAACGCCATTTCTCATCCACAGCAAAGTACCGGATTCACCACCGCAAAACTCCTCATTAATGGTGAATTTGTCGAATCAAAAACCAGCCATTGGCAAGATATTATCAGTCCTGCCACTCAGGAAGTCTTGGGTCAGGTGCCTTTTGCCACTGCTGAAGAAGTCAATGCTGCGATTGCGGCTGCGCAAAATGCCTTTGCCAGCTGGCGCCAGACTCCAATTCAGGCCCGTATGCGAATCATGCTGAAACTGCAGGATCTGATTCGTACCAATTTAAAAAGTATTGCCCAAGTCTTAACGGCAGAACAAGGCAAAACCCTGGCTGATGCCGAAGGTGATATCCAGCGTGGTCTGGAAGTGGTGGAACATGCCTGTTCGATCGGTTCCCTACAAATGGGCGAGTATATTGAAGGGGTGGCACGTGGTGTCGATACCTATACCTTGCAGCAACCACTAGGTGTCTGTGCAGGAATTACACCGTTTAACTTCCCGGCGATGATTCCACTGTGGATGTTCCCAATGGCGATTGTCTGCGGCAATACCTTTGTCTTAAAGCCTTCAGAACAAGATCCATTATCAACCATGATGCTGGTTGAACTGGCGATTGAGGCAGGTGTGCCGGCAGGCGTACTGAATGTAGTACATGGCGGCAAAGAAGTGGTCGATCTACTGTGTACCCATCGTGACATCAAAGCCATCTCTTTTGTTGGTTCAACCGCAGTCGGTACGCATGTCTATAACCTGGCAGGCCAGCACGGTAAACGTGTGCAGTCGATGATGGGGGCTAAAAATCATGTTGTGGTGATGCCGGATGCCAACAAGGAGCAGACCTTGAATGCTTTGGTCGGTGCAGCATTCGGTGCCGCAGGCCAGCGTTGTATGGCGCTTTCAGTGGCGGTAATGGTTGGGGACACCAAGCACTGGGTCGATGAACTGGTCAATAAAACCAAAACTTTGAAAGTCAATGCGGGACATGAACCGAATACCGATGTTGGACCAGTGATTTCAACACGTGCCAAAGCGCGTGTCATCGATTTAATCAACAGTGGCGTTGAACAAGGCGCTGAACTGCTGCTGGATGGCCGTGATGTACAGGTTCCAGGCTATGAACAAGGTAATTTTGTCGGGCCAACGATTTTTAATCAGGTCACGACCGATATGCGCATTTATAAAGAAGAAGTGTTTGGTCCGGTACTGGCGATCATGCATGTCGATACTTTGGAACAGGCGATTGCACTGATTAATGCCAATCCGTTTGGTAATGGCGTTGGACTGTTTACCCAAAATGGCAATACGGCACGTACCTTCCAGAACCAGATTGATATCGGTCAGGTTGGCATTAACATTCCAATTCCTGTCCCTGTGCCTTTCTTCAGTTTTACCGGTTCACGCGGTTCAAAACTGGGTGATCTCGGCCCTTATGGCAAACAGGCAGTGCAGTTCTATACTCAGACCAAAACCATTACCAGCCGCTGGTTTGAAGATGACCAGGAAACCACTGGTGTCAATACCACGATCAGTCTGCGTTAAGGAGCATCAGCATGAAGATTGCATTTATTGGTTTAGGCAACATGGGCGGTTCCATGGCGCAAAACTTGCTCAAGTCCGGTCATCAGGTTTTTGGTTATGACTTAAGTACAGTGGCTTTACAGCATTTTGCAGAAGCTGGGGGTATCGTCTGCGACAGTCCACAAGCTGCTGCGAAACAGGCGGAGATCGTGGTCAGCATGTTGCCTGCAGCCAAGCATGTGCGTGAAGTCTATTTGGGTGAACACGGTATTCTGGAGGTGCTTCAAGCGGGCAGCTTATGTATCGACAGCAGTACCATTGACCCGCAAACCATTCAGGAGGTTGCTGCAGCAGCTCAGGCCAAGCAGATTCGCGTCTGTGATGCACCGGTATCCGGCGGTACTTTAGGTGCCAAAGATGGCACTTTAACCTTTATGGTCGGCGCAGATGATGCCACCTTTGAGGCCGTTAAACCTGTTCTCGGCTGTATGGGTAAAAATCTGGTGCATTGTGGTGCGGTGGGAACAGGACAGGTGGCAAAAATCTGTAATAACCTGATTCTGGGGATTTCCATGACTGCGGTTGCAGAAGGGATGGCACTCGGTGCCAAACTGGGCATTGATCCACAGGCCTTGGCTGGCGTGATTAACAGTTCCACCGGACGTTGCTGGAGTTCTGAAATTTATAATCCGTGGCCCGATATTTGTGTCAATGCGCCGTCATCGCGGGGTTATACCGACGGTTTTGCCGCACAACTGATGCTCAAAGATTTGGGGCTGGCTGTCGATGCCGCGCAACAGGTGGATCAGCCGGTGGTACTCGGCAGCATGGTACAGAAACTCTATCAACAACTGTGTCAGGAAGGTGATGCCCATCTGGACTTCTCCAGCATCATGCATCAATACACCACGCCACCTGCTTAAAACTTAAAAGATTAGATGGAGCAAGGATTCGCTTCAATAATTACACCTTGTCAGTAATAACGATAAATTCAGGCTGAGGTTTAACATGTTAGATTATCAAACAACGGTTCAAGACTTTGATTTAAACACGGTTGCAAGCCAGTATCTCTCCGGTTCCATGCAGGCAGTAAATGCCTGTTATGAATGCTGTGACCGTCATGCCAATTCCGATGCCATTGCCTTGTACTGGCATGGTAAAGATGGCAGAAAAGAACAATATAGTTTTGCCGAACTCAAAAAATATTCCAGCCAGTTTGCCAACTTTTTAAAGTCTCAAGGCATTGGTAAAGGCGACCGCGTTTCCGGATTATTACCACGTACTCCCGAGTTGATCATTACTATTTTGGCAACCTGGCGGATTGGTGCTGTCTATCAACCCTTATTTACGGCCTTTGGTCCCAAAGCCATCGAGCATCGTATTCAGCTGGCGCAAAGCAAGCTGGTGGTGACTGATCTAGCGAATCGGGACAAATTATCCGAGATCAGCAACTGCCAGGCGATTGTGACGGTACATGCCGAAACTGAGGCAGAGCGCTATCCGCACGATCTTAGCTTCTGGACGGTATTAAACCGTCAGGCTGAAGATTGTGAGCTGGAGATCCTGAATGTCGATGATCCATTTTTATTGATGTTTACTTCGGGCACCACTGGACCGGCGAAACCACTTAAAGTCCCGTTAAAAGCGCTGATTGCTTTTGCAAGTTATATGCAAAATGCCATTGGTCTGACTCCTGAAGATGCATTCTGGAATATTGCCGATCCCGGCTGGGCCTACGGTTTGTATTACGCAATTACTGGTCCCTTAATGCTTGGACACTCGACCTTGTTTTATGAAGGTGGGTTTAATGCGGAAAGTGTCTGCGACATTGTTAAGGAATATGGCATTACCAATCTGGCTGGTGCACCGACCGCTTACCGCATGATGATGGCAGCCGATCCTGCTCAAATGGCAAAACTGCGCGGTAAATTACGTGTCGTCAGCAGTGCGGGTGAACCGTTAAATCCGGAAGTGATCCGCTGGTTTAAAGAGGTGCTGGATGTACCGATTTATGACCATTATGGCCAGACTGAAGTCGGGATGGTGGTATGTAATCATCATGTCCTGGAACATCCGGTCCGTTCAGGTTCGGCAGGCTTTGCCAGCCCGGGTTACCGAATTGCCGTTGTCGATGAACAGGGTCATGAATTAGCGGCTGACGTCCCGGGAATCTTAGCGGTTGATATCAGCCAATCTCCGATGATGTGGTTCTCTGGCTATGAAGAAAGCCGAAAATCTCCATTTGTTGGACAGTATTACTTAACTGGGGATACCGCAGAAATTCATGCTGATGGCAGTATGAGCTTTGTCGGGCGTAGTGATGATGTCATTACAACGTCAGGCTATCGGGTCGGCCCATTTGATGTGGAAAGTGCCTTACTGGAACATGATGCCGTGATTGAAGCAGCAGTGATTGGTGTACCTGATCCCGAGCGTACCGAAGTGATTAAAGCCTTTGTGATTCTGGCGAATAATTTTGCAGCTTCGACCCATCTGGAAGAAGAACTGGGTCAATTTGTGAAAAAGCGTTTGTCTGCACATGCCTATCCGCGCCTGATTGAATTTGTGACCGAATTGCCGAAAACCCCAAGCGGTAAGATTCAACGCTTTTTACTGCGCAATCAGGAAATCAACAAGCAGCAATCCAAAACTGCATAAACTCATAAAGCCAATAGATTAAATAAGAAGATTGAAGGAAGCATCGATGCAACTAACGGAAGAGCAAAAACTAATTCAGGATATGGCCAAAAGCTTTGCCCAGGAACAGATTAAACCCTTTGCCGGCGAGTGGGATCAAAAAGGCATTTTTCCTAAACAGGCCTTGGCCCAAATGGGAGAGCTGGGTTTTCTAGGCATGCTGATTCCGGAAGAATGGGGCGGCTCTGGCACCGGCATGCTGGCTTATGTGCTGGCTTTAGAAGAAGTCGCTGCGGCCGATGGTGCAACATCCGCGATTATGAGCGTGCATAACTCGGTGGGTTGTGTGCCGATTTTCAAGTTTGGCACTGAGCAGCAAAAGCAGCAATTTTTAAAACCTTTGGCCCAAGGTGAAATGATTGGTGCCTTTGCGCTGACCGAACCGCATACCGGATCGGATGCTGCCGCGATTAAAACCCGTGCGGTCAAGGATGGCGATCACTACATCATCAATGGTGCCAAACAGTTTATTACCTCTGGACACAATGCCGGGATGATTATTGTCTTTGCCGTGACTGATCCAGCTGCGGGGAAAAAAGGTATGAGTGCATTCTTAGTGCCGCGCGACACGCCCGGTTATGAAGTGATTCGGGTCGAAGAAAAACTCGGCCTGCATGCATCGGATACCTGTCAGATTGCCCTAACTGATGTCCGCATTCATGAAAGTTTAAGACTCGGTGCAGAAGGCGAAGGTTTAAAAATTGCCTTGGCCAATCTGGAAGGCGGGCGAATCGGTATTGCGGCACAGGCGGTTGGTTTGGCGCGTGCCGCCTTGGAAGAAGCAACGGCCTATGCGCATGACCGCGTGGCCTTTGGCAAACCGATTTTTGAACAGCAAGCGATTTCTTTCAGGTTGGCCAGTATGGCGACTGAAATTGAAGCAGCACGGCAACTGGTCCATTTTGCAGCACGCAAGAAAGAAGCCGGTGAAACCTGTTTAACTGAAGCCTCCATGGCCAAGCTATTTGCTTCGGAAATGGCGGAACGTGTCTGCTCCAAAGCGCTGCAGATTTTTGGCGGCTACGGTTATCTGAAAGATTTTCCGATTGAGCGGATTTGTCAGATTTATGAAGGCACCAGCGATATTCAGCGCCTGGTGATTGCACGCAGCCTCTAATTTTAAAAGGACTTATTTCATGCAATGGCAAACGATTTTACTCGAACAGCGTAACGGGGTCGGCCTAATTACTTTAAACCGCCCACAAGCGTTAAATGCACTGAATAATCAGCTGATTGTTGAAGTCAATCAGGCACTGGATCAGCTGGAAAAAGATCCGACAATTGGCTGTATTGTGATTGCCGGTTCGGAAAAAGCCTTTGCTGCTGGTGCCGATATTAAAGAAATGGCTGATCTGAATTTTCCGCAAATTTATCTGGATGATTTTTTCAGTCTGGCCGATCGAATTGCGCAGCGTCGTAAACCTTTAATTGCCGCAGTGAGTGGTTATGCTTTGGGTGGTGGTTGCGAACTGGCTTTAATGTGCGACTTTATTTACTGCGCAGATAATGCAAAATTTGGTCTGCCTGAAGTGACCTTAGGCGTGTTGCCCGGCATTGGTGGTACCCAGCGTTTAACCTTGGCGATTGGTAAGGCCAAAGCCATGGAAATGTGCCTGACTGCATGCCAGATGGGGGCGCAGGAAGCGGAGCAAAGTGGTTTGGTGGCTCGGGTATTTGCCAAGGAAGAATTGCTGGAGCAAACCCTGCAAGCTGCCGAAAAAATTGCTGAAAAATCGCTTACTGCCGTGATGATGATTAAAGAATCAATTAATCGGGCCTTTGAAGTGAGCCTGGCTGAAGGCCTGCGCTTTGAACGCCGGGTATTCCATTCCATTTTTGCAGGTTCCGATCAAAAGGAAGGCATGCAGGCCTTTGTGGAAAAACGCCCAGCCAAATTTACCCATCAATAAGAAATTCATAATAGGAACAAAAAGAATGAGTGATGAAAATAATTTAGCGATTCGGGTCGCAGGGGGGCTGGGCATTATCAGCCTGGACCGCACCAGCCATTTAAATGCCTTAACCCTGGCGATGATTCAGGGCATTCAGGCGCAACTCGATCAGTGGCTGCATGAACCACAGGTACAAGCGGTTCTGATCAATTCCAACAGTCCCAAGGCGTTCTGTGCCGGAGGAGATATCCGCTATCTGTATGACAGCTATCAGGCCGGCAATACCCAATATCAGGATTTTTTTGTCACTGAATATAAGATGCTGAGCACCTTGCGTAATTTTCCAAAGGCCGTGATCGTGATGATGGATGGCTATGTACTGGGCGGAGGCTTTGGATTGGCTCAAGCCTGTCATATCAAAGTTACGAGTGAAAAATCACGTTTTGCCATGCCAGAAACTGCGATTGGTTTTTTCCCCGATGTCGGTGCTACCCATTTTCTGTCCCGACTAGATGAAGTCGGTGTCTATATGGCATTGACTGGTGAGCAAATCAGTAGCAGTGATGCGCTGTATCTGGATCTGGTGGATTATCATGTGCCGAGTGAGCGTTTTGCTGAACTGGAAGCGGCATTGATTGCAGCGCTGGTATTAAACTCGCTTGAGATTCAAAAGATCATTAGTTCCTATATTACGCATCCGGTAGAAAGTGAGCTACAAAAACGTGCAGATCTGATTAATCAGCATTTCGGCTATCCAAACCTCGAGGAGATTGAACAGAGTCTTGCTCATACAAGTAATTCAACTGATCAGGACTGGGCCAATAAAATGCTGGCAATTTTGCAGCAACGTCCGGTCATGGCCAAGCAAACCAGCTTGAAGTTACAGCAAGCTGGACAGAATTTGTCGCTAGAAAAATGCATGCAGTTAGAACGCGACTTGCAAGATGTCTGGTTAGAGCAGGGCGACTTTATTGAAGGCGTTCGTGCGCTGATTATTGATAAGGACAAAAATCCACAATGGCGAACCGAAAATGCAAAATTTGAACAAACACTGGAAAAGCTCTGGCCAGCATGGACTCAGCAGCGTATCGAAAATATTACTTAAAGCTGATGGTAAAAGACCCTCTATAATTTAATTATAGAGGGTCTTTGTATCTGTCCCATACTTTCATCGACATGAATTCTATTTAGGGGGACGTTTTCTTTTTCTTGCCGCCACCGTCTTGTTTATTGACCGTCGACCAGGCAATACGTTCGGCTTCTTCCTCAGAATGACCACGTTTTTTTTCGCTTTCTTCAATATGTTCGGCCTGCCGTTTTTGCTTATCGGTATAGGCTGATTTGTCACCTCTAGGCATCTTAATATCCTCATCAGGTTGGGCTGAAATTACTATAACAAGGGCTTATTTTTACAAGGGTAAGTATTTGTTGGAATCATTTTATAAAAACCATTTTTTTAAATATGAAAATCTAAAGATTAAATAGGTGAAGATAACGGTCAGCTAGAACCGCTATCTTCTCTGCCTGATTAGCCATTAATAATACTGCCGCCATTCACATGAATCACCTGACCTGAAATATAACTGGCTTCTTCACTGGCCAGAAATAAATACGCCGGTGCTACTTCACTTGGCTGGCCCATGCGGCCCATTGGGGTACTTTTACCAAAATCTTTAAGCTGTTCTTCATCAAAGCTGCTCGGAATGAGTGGTGTCCAGATAGGACCTGGCGCGACTCCATTGACGCGAATGCCCGTTTTATTTTTTAATAAATTGGTGGAAAGGCTTCGGGTAAATGTAGTGATGGCACCTTTGGTACTTGCATAGTCAATCAACTGGTCATGTCCATGATAACTGGTGATACTGGTGGTATTGATAATACTGTCACCTTCTTGCATATGCGGAATCACCGCCTGAGTCAGGTGGAACATCGACAGAATATTTACATTAAATGTTTTAAGTAATTGCTCGTGCGAGATATCGGTAATACTTTCTTGCGGGTATTGAACCCCGGCATTATTAACCAGAATATTAATCGTTTTAAATTCCTGAAGGGTCTGTTCCACCATTTTCTTGATTTCATCTTGATCCTGTAAATCACATTGAATCAGCAGACAACGGCGACCTTCATCTTCTACCATTTTTTTGGTGTCCCGTGCATCCTGATCTTCATCCAGATAGCAAATGGCGATATCTGCACCTTCGCGGGCAAATAAGACCGATACAGAACGGCCAATCCCGCTATCACCACCGGTAATCAAGGCAACCTTGCCTTTTAATTTTTCGCTGCCTTTATAATGCGGTTTAATAATTTCCGGTGCAGGGTCCATTTTGGTTTGCACGCCAGGTTGATGGTCTTGTGTTTCAGTTGAAGCTGGGGTTTCAGGATAATGATTCATATCTTTTCCAATTCCAATGATTATGGCCATATAAGAAAAAATATATTAGAAGCTTTTAGGCAAAATGAGGCTGGACTCAACATTTCATAACAGAATGTATTCGAGATTTATCAATTATTCATTTTAGGAAAGGTGAGGTATCAACGGAGATTTAAAATCTAGACATACATAGGCCTTTTTTACTGGGCTTGTATATAAAATAAATGGAGAGTTTTTTAACTCTCCATTTATTCATTCTGATGTGTTTAAAAAATTTCTATAGAAATAAATTAAAGATTATCACTTAAATTAATTCTGGCCTGTGCTGCCTTTTCCTTTTTGGCTGAGGCTTTACCCCAGTTAAACTTTTGTGCACAGATGCCTAAGCCCACAATAAATAATGCAAGCACACTGGTATAAACCACTTCTTTAAAATAGGTTCCTTCAATAATCATGGTAATTAAAGCGCCGACAATAAAGATAATGACCAGATAAGTGAGCCATGGGAATAACCACATCTTGAATGGAATATTTTGTCCTTCAGCTTCCAGTTTTTTACGTAACTTAAGCTGAGAAATGGCAATAGCAAGATAGACATATAAAGATACGATACCAGTCGCTAACATCAAGACATCATAAATATTCATACTTTCGGTGGCAGTCAGATAGATCGCCACGAAAGAAAACAGGCTTGAAAAAATGACACCTACCCATGGGCTGTTATTGCGGTTGGTTAAACCAAAACTCTTTGGTGCATCTCCACGTTTCGAGAGGGAATAGACCATGCGTGAACAGGTATAAAGTGCGGAGTTAAAGCAGCTACATACCGAGGTGAGCACGACAAAATTAACAATATGGCGCGCTTCCGGAATACCAAGTGCAGTAAGCGCTACGCTATACGTACCCCAGGTCGGATCTTTCAATAAAGGATTATTGTGTGGAATCAGGCAAACCGTAATCAACATTGAACCGACATAGAATAAAATGATACGCCATACAATTGAATTAGCGGCCTTACGAATTTCCTTGGCTGGATCTTTGGTTTCAGCTGCTGCTACGGTGACAATCTCTGCTCCCATATAAGCAAACATTACACCCAATAAGGCCGTGATCACCGATGAAAACCCATTAGGCATAAAGCCTTGAGCGGTTAGATGAGTTGTACCACCGAGCATAGAGGCATCGCCCCAAGGCCACAGGTGCATCACGGCCAAACTACCAAACACCAGAAACAGTACAATGGCAATAACTTTGATCAGGGCAAACCAGAACTCGAATTCACCAAAGTTTTTTACGTCACGGAGATTAATCCAGACCAGTGCTACAGTGACCAGAAGCATATAGCCCCAGATCGGGATAAATGGAAACCAGCTATTTAGGATTTTCCCGGCAACAAAGGCTTCCCAGCCCATGAGCAACGTCCAGAAAGACCAGTATAACCAGCCGATAGAAAATCCAGCCCAGCGCCCGATTCCACGATCCGCATAGGTTGAAAATGAACCACTGTCGGGATTCAGTACCGCCATTTCTCCCAGCATACGCATGATGAGTAAAACTAATATTCCACCTAGAGTATAGGCAATGAGTGCAGCCGGCCCTGCAGAATAGATGACATTACCGGAGCCGACAAAGAGTGCTCCACCAATGACACCGGCAATTGAAATCATGGTGAGATGGCGTGATTTAAGTCCGTTTTTTAAGCCGTTTGATGATTCGGAATTGGAGAAATGTTGATGTTCTGCCATATAATTTCCCTTAATATCAATAGCGTAGCGGCAATAAAATTCCTTATTTGGCTTACGCTATCTTATCCTTTGAAACTGTAACCGAATTCATCAGTGCTTGACCAATATTAAGTTAATCTTAATAAAATGAATCCTTGTAACCCTATAGACAGGATCACACTTTGATTAAAGTACGGTTACATGCTGTTCATGTATGCGGTTAATTTCTCTTTTTTGTTGTAAAGTGACGAGAGCCATTTTTGAGCAATTAAAAGGAGCCAATTGGCTTAAGAGATAAAAAATATAAGCAGGCCATATTTACAGAAAAATAAAGCCTACCTAAAATATCAGGCTAAAAGCAGGTTTACGTTCCCTTTAAAAATAAATTAAAAGCTTTTTGATTTTAAAAATATAATTGTATTGATCCCTGAGTTTTTACTAAGTTAAAGTACGGATCCCATGCTCGCGCAAGCACTTTAACAATATCCCGAAAGCCACCAGAATTTCCTGTTCACTCACACAGGCAAAGCCCAGTAATAATCCTTTCTGCCGGGTGGAATAATGTTTGGTATAGTATTGCGATAAGGCTCTGACCTTGATTCCCAGTTCAAGCGCTTTGGATGCAATCAAGACATCATCACTGCTGCTGGGCAATTTTAAAATCAGATGCAAACCGGCGGCGGTATTGTATTCATGCAGAAAATCTTCACCTAAATGTCGGCGAATCAGGTCAATTAAAAAAGCGTGGCGTTTGCCATACAATAAACGCATCCGTCGGATATGCGCTTCATAATGTCCTTCACGGATAAATTCAGCCAGTGTTTGCTGATCGATTAAGTGACCACCACGATAAAGTTCCGAAGCTACAATTCGCAATGAAGAAAAGAGCTGTTTTGGTACCACTAAATAGCCAATACGCAGGGCCGGATAAATCGTCTTACTGAACGTCCCCATATAAATCACCGGAGAATCCGGCTCTAAACCTTGTAAAGAAGGATAGGGCTGGCCCGAGAACCTGAACTCGCTGTCATAATCATCTTCAACAATCCAGCTATTGTGCTGGCGTGCCAGTGCAATTAACTGTTTGCGCCGTTCTAAACTTAAATGTGAGCCCAAAGGATACTGATGCGACGGCGTCACAAAAATCAGTTTAGGTGGTTTCTTGGGATGCAGATCGGGAATAATCCCTTCCTGATCCACCGGTAAGGAACGTAGATTGACGCCATTAATTCGTAAAATATTACGCGCGCCCCAATAGGCTGGATCTTCAATCCAGACCTCATCGCCTATGTCGCTTAAAGTACGCGAGACCAAATCAATCGCCTGATGGGTGCCTTCGGTAATAATGATCTGATCAGCATCGCACTGCACTGAACGGGCAATTTTCAGATATTCTGCCAGCTCCTGACGTAGTTCCAGGGAGCCACCGGCATTGCTGTAAATCAGGTTGTTAACTTGAGGTTCACGGCTCAAACGTGTCTGGATTTTGCTGAAAATATGATGCGGAAATTCGGTTACATCGGGTGCGCCCGGTACAAAGGCTCCCCATTGATAAGGCGAAGCCGCGGAATAGCCGAGCAAGTAAGAACCGCGTTGCGATAGATTATAATTTTGCTGTGCTTTTTTTTCTGCAATGGCAGGAGAATTCTGTTCTGCCTTCACCAAAAAGGATTCGGGTAATTTCTCTACTACCCAGGTACCTTGACCGGTACGGGCATCAACATAACCCTGTGCCTGTAATTGTTCATAGGCATTTAACACCGTATTACGCGATACCTGAATCTCTTTAGCCAGATCACGTGATGCAGGCAAGCGGGTTTTGGGAGCCAATACGCTATCAATAATCGCGTTACGCAAGCAGCGGAACAGGCGCATCTGTAATGTTCCTGTGACATCTTGCTGCAATCGCTGCAGTAAATAATCTCCAAGCAAGCTACGCAATTGGCTCTCTCCTACAAATTTGAAATGGCTCTCGTGAGAGCGGTATTGCTAGGTGCAAAATAGTCTGATCAGGCAGTCATTGTAAAGTGTCTTGTATGCGTTTTGATCATGTACCTGCGGCTTGAATGCGAGCATACAGGCGGGCAGGCAATATACACAGATACCGATTAAAACTAAAGCGGAAAATCTAGACACTGATTTTGTTTGGAGCTCGCTGAACTAAGACCTGAATCAAGCAATGATTGCCATAACAGCCGAATAGAGATGTGTTGCAGCCGCCAGGACATACGACTGCATATAACAAAAGGATCATAGAATGAACATGATGATTAAAGGATTGACCTATACCGAGCAAGGTACAACGGCCTGGAACAATTATCTTAAGCAACTGGATAAAGTAGCGCCTTATCTGGGTGAGCTGAGTGAACGACTGGACATGCTGCGACGCCCAAAGCGCAGTTTGATTGTCGATGTTCCGGTCATCATGGATGATGGTACGGTTCAGCATTTTGAAGGCTATCGTGTTCAGCACAATTTAACTCGCGGTCCAGGCAAAGGCGGCGTGCGTTTTCATCCAGATGTCAATTTAGATGAGGTGATGGCTCTGTCGGCCTGGATGACGATCAAATGTGCTGCTCTAAATTTACCTTTTGGCGGTGCCAAAGGCGGTGTGCGAGTTGATCCGAGCCAGCTTTCCAAGCGCGAACTGGAACGCTTGACCCGACGTTATACGGCAGAAATCAATTTAATTATTGGACCGCAAAAAGATATTCCGGCGCCGGATGTTGGAACCAATCCGCAAATCATGGCCTGGATGATGGATACGTTTTCCATGAATGCGGGTTCTACGATTACTGGTGTAGTGACCGGAAAGCCGGTTCATTTAGGGGGGTCTTTAGGCCGCAGTAAAGCCACAGGCCGTGGTGTGTTTATTAGCGGTCGTGAAGTTGCCCAGCAAATTGGTCTGGATTTAAAAGATGCCCGGGTCTGTGTGCAGGGCTTTGGTAATGTCGGCAGTGAAGCCGCGCTGCTTTTCCAGGAAAATGGCAGCAAAGTGATCTGTGTTCAGGACCATTCTGCCACCCTGTATCAGGAACAGGGGATTGATATTAGAAAGCTGCTTGAATACTCAAATACCCACCATAAAATTCAGGGATTTTCTGCCAGCGATGAAATTTCTGCATCAGCTTTCTGGACCATTCCTGCCGAAGTCTTTATTCCGGCAGCGCTGGAAGGTGTGATTAATACTCAGGTCGCGCAAAATATTCAGACCAAAATGATTCTAGAAGGTGCCAATGGTCCAACATTGACTGAGGCCGATGAAATTCTGAGTGAACGTCATATTACCGTGGTGCCAGACGTAATCTGCAATGCGGGTGGCGTGACGGTCAGCTATTTTGAATGGGTTCAGGATTTGGCCAGTTATTTCTGGACCGAGGAAGAGATTAATCAGCGTATGGATGCCAGCATGAAAAATGCGGTACAGGATGTATGGCAAAAATCAGTCCAGGCCGGATGTTCTTTGCGTACAGCTGCTTATATTCTGGCCTGTGAGCGGATTTTAATGGCGCGTCAGGAACGCGGCATCTATCCGGGTTAAGCGAAGTTTTTGCAAGATGGATTAATCCATAAAAATGAATGGATTTAATCCATGATGACCTATCCTAAATTTTTGCAATGGATTTTTAAATTGGCTTCTTTATTTAAAAAGGAGCCAATTTTTATTAAAAACATAAATACTTGTTTATAAATAAAATAATTTTATATTTTGACTCTTTTTCTTATTTTAACCAGACCAATTGGCTCCTTCTATCTGCTGCAAAGTGGCTCTCGTCTCATACGTATAAAAGCGCAAAATGAACCATATCAGCCAGTCTTTGGCAAATTTCTATCCCAAGATCCGGATAGCAAAATTTACAACGTATGAATCAAGAATGAGGATACAAAATGGACAGTAAACACTCAGCACTGAATGCACGTAAACAGCAGGCGACACCACGTGGTGTTGGGGTCATGTGTCAATGGTACGCAGAGAAAGCAGAAAATTCGACCATCTGGGATGCAGAAGGCAATCAATATATCGACTTTGCGGGCGGAATCGCCGTACTGAATACTGGCCATCGCCACCCTAAAATTATTGCTGCGGTCACTGAACAATTAACCAAATTTACCCATACGGCTTATCAGGTTGTACCATACGAGAGCTACGTTGCTCTGGCAGAACGTATCAATGCACGTGCTCCTATCCAGGGTGCTGCAAAAACCTCCTTCTTTTCAACGGGTGCTGAAGCTGTCGAAAATGCAGTTAAAATTGCCCGTGCCCATACTGGCCGTCATGGCATTGTGACTTTTGGTAATGGTTTTCATGGCCGTTCATTCATGACGATGGCCATGACCGGTAAAACTGCACCTTATAAACGCGACTTTGGGGTGATGCCTGGCGGTGTTTTCCATGCCCGTTATCCGGTGGAATCCAAAGGCATTAGTGTTGATGATGCAATTCAAAGCATTGAAGATATTTTCGCAGAAGATATTGCTGCGCATGACGTAGCAGCGATTGTGCTTGAGCCTGTACAAGGCGAAGGCGGTTTTAATGTGGTGCCTGCAGAATTCCTGAAACGCTTGCGTGTACTATGCGATCAAAACGGCATTTTACTGATTGCTGATGAAGTACAGTCTGGTTTTGCGCGTACAGGTAAACTGTTTGCGATGGATTATTATGAGACCAAGCCAGATCTGATTACGATGGCAAAGAGTCTGGGCGGCGGTTTCCCGATTTCAGGCGTTGTGGGTCGTGCTGAAGTGATGGATGCACCAAATCCGGGTGGATTGGGCGGTACTTATGCCGGTAACCCGGTTGCTGTTGCGGCTGCCCATGCGGTACTGGATATCATTGAAGAAGAAGGTCTTTGTGAAAGAGCGAATGATCTAGGCGCAGAACTGGTTGATGTTTTACATGAACTGAAAATGTCATCTAGCATGGTCAAAGATATTCGTGCACTGGGCTCAATGGTGGCGGTTGAGCTTGAAACTGCGGAACAGGCAAAAGCTGTACAAAACCATGCCATGCAAAATGGTCTGTTAATCCTGACCTGCGGTCGTTATGGTAATGTAATCCGTTTCCTATACCCGCTCACGATTCCGGCAGAACAGTTCCGTGCGGGATTGGCTATCTTGAAACAAGGGTTTGCACTGTCTGTCGCAGCCTAATAAAAGAGTAATGATCATGCTTCAAGCGCAATATAGAGATTTATTACAGCATCCTGATATCAGCTTCGATCAGCCTGCCACGGATGAATATATTGAAGTCAAAGATGCAGCAACCCAAGCCACTTTGGCCTGGGTGAAATCCCATGACCGGACATCTGTAGAACAGCTGATTGCTCGTTCTCAGCAAGCACAGAAAACATGGAAAGCCAAGACAGCACTTGAACGTGCGGATGTGCTTTGGGCCTGGTTCAATCTGATGCAGGAACATAAAGAGTCCCTGGCTCAGATCCTGACTGCTGAACAGGGCAAGCCACTGGCTGAGGCGCGTGGTGAAATTGGTTATGCCGCTTCCTTTATCCGCTGGTTTGCCGAGCAGGCACGCCGTATTGATGGTGACGTGTTGACTCCAACGCTTGCCCATCAACGGTTATTGGTCATTAAGCAGGCGATTGGGGTGACAGCGGCCATTACACCGTGGAATTTTCCGGCGGCGATGATTACCCGTAAAGCCGCGCCAGCTCTGGCTGCTGGCTGTTCCATGCTGGTTAAACCGGCTGAACAAACGCCTTTAACCGCCTATGCGCTTGAAGTTTTGGCCTTGCGCGCAGGTTTGCCACAAGATGTATTGCT
Source organism: Acinetobacter lwoffii (assembly GCF_022809915.1). Classification (GTDB taxonomy): domain Bacteria; phylum Pseudomonadota; class Gammaproteobacteria; order Pseudomonadales; family Moraxellaceae; genus Acinetobacter; species Acinetobacter lwoffii_M. Next base: position 129,956 of record NZ_JALGQY010000003.1, read on the forward strand.
GCATGTCAGTGGTGATGCGGTTGAAGTGGGTCAGGTCTTATGTGAAAGCGAAACCGTGAAAAAGTTAAGCTTTACCGGTTCGACTCAAGTCGGCCGTATCCTGATGCAGCAGTGTGCGCCGACCATCAAAAAACTGTCCTTAGAACTTGGTGGCAATGCACCGGTTCTGGTCTTTGATGACGCCAATCTTGAACAGGCGGTACAGGGCATCATGGCCAGTAAATTCCGTAATAGTGGACAGACTTGTGTTTGTGCGAACCGGATTTATGTACAAGATGGCATTTATGATGCGCTGGTAGAAAAACTGGTGGCTGCCGTTGCCAAGCTGAAAGTCGGGGATGGCCGGGATGAAGCCTCTACCCAAGGTCCATTAATTGATGAGGCTGCGATCGAAAAAGTGCAGTCACATATTGCCGACGCAGTGAGCAAAGGTGCACAGGTGAAAACCGGTGGACAGCGCTCAAATCTGGGCGGTACATTCTTCGAGCCAACGCTTCTGACTGAAGTTACTCAGCAGATGCGTGTGGCAAAAGAAGAAACTTTTGGACCGTTGGCGCCGTTATTCCGTTTCAAGACTGAAGAAGAAGCAATTCAGATGGCGAACGATACAGAATTCGGTCTGGCTACCTATGTATTTACCCAAAGTACAGCACGTCAGTGGCGTGTAGGTGAAGCCTTAGAATACGGTATGGTGGGAATCAATACCGGAGCTATCTCTAATGAGGTTGCGCCATTTGGTGGAGTCAAGCAATCAGGGTTAGGCCGTGAAGGGTCTAAATTCGGTATGGATGAATACCTTGAAATGAAATATCTCTGTGTTGATATTTCTTCATAATGATGTTTAAAAAGTAAACTTATTCATTAAAAAACTGATGAGAAAATATCAGCCTCCAGTGAATCCCGTGTTTAATTTAAACCGGGATTCCTGCGATGGAGCAAGGACTCAATAAACAGATTGGAGGAGGGCATATTTTCAGTTGTTAAGTCATTCTTCTTCTCTAAAATTCCCCTAAATATCAATTAAAGCATCAGATTATCATCAGGATTTAACCCTGATTTCTAACTTTAAACCAAAAGCATCCAGTAATTTCTGCATAGACTTGAGTGTTGGATTGCCTTCAGGTTGTTCCATTTTCTGTAGAGTCTGGGGAGCAATCTTGGTAATTTTAGCCATATCGTTGAGTGTGAGGTGCAACTCGGTACGAATGAAGCGAGCAACCTGATGAAAAGGCCAGTCAGGATTGTTGCTGACGGTTTCAAGTACAGATAATCTCTTTTGCATCTGTTGAATCGGAGTCAGTGGCTTGAAGCGTTTATCCATAATTCAGCTCCTCCAATTGTTGGCAAATATTATCAATTCGATACTGGCTATTTTCCAGAATTTCAGGTGCCAATTGCAGATACTGCATGTGCTCGAGTAACCCCTGATAAAGTGGTAATTGCTCGACTAGCACCGCTCTGATTTCTTCTGAATCAATTAGCGTACTTTCTGCTATCTGTTCGATAACTGAATGCCAAATTGGCATACCACCATGATCATCTCGCTCCCAACGCGTAGTTCGGGCAATACCATCTGGATGGAGCCACATCGGCGCAAAATCAAATAATGGGGTTAGTTGAATGATTCCGTTATTGAAACGTTGAATCGCTGTATTACGGGTATGATTGTCCTTATTGCCTAAAGCAACATTGGCAAGATCACGCTTCAAATATTCAAAGATTTCCTGTTTTGGTTCAGTACAGCATTGCATCAGCAGGCTACAGATCTGGTTATGGGTCATTCTTACCCCAAAACCGGCTTTCCCCCCCAGAGAAGCAATACTTTCCTGAGCAATTCTTTCGACCTTCCTGTCGATGACCTTACGGTCGAATCGAGGAATGAATAAAGTCTTGCCATGCAGCTCCAGTTCCTGATGAACACGAAGTCCCAGGTACTGAGCAACTTTCATATATAAGGCTTCGTGCATCAAAATTTTATCTAAATTCTGATCACTGCCACGACTGAATTTCACCAGCCAATGCTGTTTGACCTGATCATCTGTCAGCGTGTGATCCAGATAGAACAGGTCATCGTGACCTTGGGTCAGCAGTAATTTTGGCCACTCGCCCTGAATACCAGAAGAACCGGCAATAAAAAGTCCATAAGAGGCCAAGGATTCAATAAATTTTTCTTGACGTTCTACGACTTGGTCCAGACTAAAGCCATGATTCTGCTGAACAGGGAACTGCCCCTGTAGCCATTCATAAGCCTCTTTAATCCGTAAATTACCAATCGGATTGCCTGCACCTGCTTTTAAAAGCGCCCAGTCTGCTTGTTCCTGAGTATTTTCAGAAAAATTAAGCTGACGGAGTAATTCTTTACGACCATAACCTTGAGGTAACAAATCCATCAGGAAGGCCGGCCAGGTAGATTGCAAGGTATTTTGCACATTTACTGGTAAATGATAGGCTAGCGCATGCCCATCGCTTAGGTTCATATAAGAAATAGCATATTCAAATAGATATGATGTGCGCGTGGCTGCTTGCCATCCAGTTTGTTGTTGACCGACAATCTCAACAATAGCGCAATCCAGCCATTCATCTTCCTGATAAATCTGCAGTGTGCAATATTGATCCATAATTTTATTAAAATAGTAAAGTAAAGTGATTTTATTTATTATATACCTATTTTAATAAAAAACTAATTTTATCTTCTTAAAGTTCTTTATCGTTCTAAAAGGCCTTATCTTCACCAGAATACAAGGCTTATGAGGCTATATAACAAGATGTATCCTCATAGAAATCAATATATAACCCAATTAATTTTTAAATATCAGAGAAGCTCTAACCCTGGTTATTTATTATGAATCTTTCTTTTGAATAAAATTTTAAGCAGCAAATAAAGGACTAAATCCCCGTTTACGTAGTAATTTTCGGTACATACTCGAGCTTCGATCTGCCGGAAAATGCGCTTCTAAAGATAAGTCCAAAGGTAAATATTCAGGTTTCTGATTTTCTACAATTAAACGATCTTCCTCGAAAATTTTCAGATTAAATGCGTAGGCATCTTCAACCGGTAAATCTTTATCATAATTGCGGCAAATAGGTGCAAAAAGTCGTGTTGAACGCGCAGTCATGGGTGAAGCCGCATTCATGATGACCTGCTTGGCATCATTCGGAAAATGAATCGTAAGTGTTGCAGTAAAGGGTAGGCTCACTTCGAAATGACGTAACCATTTAAAATCTTCCTGGCCACGCTGCTCGATTCCGATCGGATAACGTCCTACACTGCTGATGTAATCTGCATTAAAACCGACCTCCGTTTCTGTCGTACTGTAATCAGGAACTTCTACATCCTCCGGATCGCCAAAAGTGTCTGGATGCACCCAGGCAAAATGAGCCACATCAATAAAACCTTCGAGCTGTCTTCCTGCAAAACATTGAATGTCTATCTGAGGGCAGACCAGTTGCTGATACTCAGCATCATCCCAAAAAGGCATGTTAGGAATATGAGGTTCTGCATCTTTTGTAGCGCTTAATGAACACCAGATCAGACCATACTTTTCTACCGCAGCATAAGTTTTCAAATGGAAACGTTCCGATATTTTATGCTGAGGATGTGCAGGAATACGGTTGCATTTACCTTCATTGCCAAAGCGTAAACCGTGATAACGACACACCACGCCTTGGCCGTCATTTTTTCCCAAGCTTAAAGGTACACCGCGATGCGGACATGCATCTTTCGCCACCACCAGTTTATCGTTCATTTTATAAATCACCAGAGGCATATCAAGCAGCATGCTACTTGTTGGCTGATCTGTAATATCACGCGCAAGTGCAATCGGATACCAGTACTGAGCCAAAAGATGCCAGTCATGTTCCTCGAATGTCATATGGACGGGTAAGTCGGGACTAAAAGCGGCGATATTTGTATTCATAATGGGTTCTGTGTCATGACCTTTAGCTGAACTATAAAACAGCAAGGTGTTCTATGAAATTTCAATTAACAGGACATAGGATTGCGTAAATCAGAACACTGACCGGCGATTGAAAACAAATAAGCATCTTTCCAGGTTTTTTATATTCAACCACGCAAATATTGAGATGGGATATTTCTAAGCTTAAATTTCGCTGAAAATATTTTTTTAAAAAGCGTGCTCTCAGTTTCAATGCTCTAGTTTGGCGCATAAATTGCTTATCACGCGTATAGAAAATTGATCATTTACTCAGAATCGACAAGGAATTGATGTGACGACTAGCTACTTACGCGGACAAGAACTTATTGACAGCATTCGCAGTGCACCTTATTCGCGTGACCTGATTGGCTATCATGGTGAACCACCAAAAGTGCAATGGCCAAACGGCGCGCGTGTCGCGGTACAGTTTGTACTGAATTATGAAGAAGGTGGTGAAAACCACATTGAACATGGTGATACAGGATCAGAAAAGTTTTTATCTGAAATCATTGGTGCTGCCAGCTTTCCAGATAAACATATGTCGATGGATTCGATGTACGAATATGGTTCACGTGCAGGCTTCTGGCGCATTCATCAGGAGTTCCAGAAACGTGGTTTGCCGATGACCATCTTTGGAGTCGGCATGGCCTTAATACGTAATCCTTATGTGGTCGAGGCGATTAAATCAGCCCATTATGATGTCGTTTCACATGGGCAGCGCTGGCTACATTATCAGGACATGCCGCTTCAACTCGAACGCCAATATATGGATCAGGCGGTCAGCGTTCTGGAAAGCCTGTTTGGTGAAGCACCGATCGGCTGGTATACCGGTCGGGACAGTCCGAATACCCGTCAACTTCTGGCTGATTTTCCTCAAATCAAATATGACGCTGATTACTATGGGGATGACTTGCCATTTTGGAGCACCTTGACCAATCAGGCAGGGGAAACACGTTTGCATTTGATTATTCCTTATAGCCTGGATAGCAATGACATGAAATTCAGTTCACCTGGCGGTTTTAATAGCGGGGAACAGTTTTATCAATATCTCAAAGATGCTTTTGATGTGCTCTATACCGAAGGTGAAACTGCGCCAAAAATGCTGTCGATTGGCATGCACTGCCGTATTTTAGGACGGCCGGGACGTTTTAAAGCACTACAAAAGTTCCTAGATTATATTCAGAATCATGACAAGGTCTGGATTTGCCGCCGTGGGGATATTGCCGAGCACTGGTATAACCATCATGCGCCATAATCATAAAATATATTGGAAAAGATCATTTTAGATGCTCTTTTTTGAGTCATGTACTTTATAAAAATAACAAACACATCAGCTTTGGCACTGTTATTGCAAAACCAGTTTTAAATAACCAAGCAATATAATCAGGCGATTGAATAGTGCAACTTGTTGAATTTAATCAAGCATCAACAGAAGATGCGATGATCTTTTTAAAGCACTGTGTGCAAATACCCAGCTGGTCGACCGAGCTTGCCGCAAAACGTCCTTATGCATCGCTTGAGGATATTTTGAATGCAGCGCAACAACAAGCGGCGACCTGGAGTTGGGATGAGATTAAAACTGCACTGGATAATCATCCCCGTATAGGTGAAAAACAGGCACAGGCTGAATTAAGTGAAATAGAAAAAGACTTTTCCCATCGTGAACAATCCGGTATTACAGCAGATAAAGATACCCAGCTCGCTCTACTTAAAGGCAATCTTGCCTATGAGAAAAAATATGGGTTTATCTTTCTGATCAAAGCCGCTGGATTGAGCAGTGAAGACGTCCTTCAAGCCCTGAACTATCGTTTGCTAAATGACCCAGAGATTGAGAAACGTATTGTCCATCATCAACTGGCAGAAATTGCCTTGTCACGACTGGCTCAGGAGCTTCATGCATGATTAGCACGCATATTTTAGATACACATCTGGGAAAACCTGCGACAGACGTGGTCATTCGACTTTTTGCTGAAGACGGTCGCCTGATTAGGGAAGCAAAAACCAATGCAGACGGCCGCGTCAGTGATTTCGGCATGACCGAGTTTAAAGCGGGTGCCTATAGTCTTGAGTTCTTTACATCTGTATATTTTGAAGGTTTGGGTTTAGAAACTTTTTTTCCTAAAGCAGTTATTCATTTTTATGTAAAAGATGCATCACAGCATTTTCATATTCCTTTACTGATCAGCCCATTCGCGTACTCCACATATCGCGGAAGCTGATTTTAGCTTTTAACTTTGAGGGTGAGAAAAATGACAGAACAAAGTAAAACAATATCACCTGAACATGAATATTTAGGTGCGGGAAAAAGTGCAGCTTATGGTTTGCAACACGTACTGACCATGTATGGTGGAATTATTGCACCACCTTTAATCGTGGGAACAGCAGCCGGCCTAGAAGCTTATCAAATTGGATTATTGATTGCGGCGGCGCTATTTGTCGGTGGTTTAGCCACAATTTTGCAAACCGTTGGGGTGAAATATATCGGTGCAAAACTACCTTTGGTGCAAGGGGTTTCTTTTGCCGGTGTCGCAACGATGGTGGCGATTGTGACTACAGGCGGTGGTTTGCAAGCCGTCTACGGTGCAGTCATTGTCGCATCATTGATCGGTTTTTTCCTCGCACCTTATTTTTCCAAAATTATCCGTTTCTTTCCACCAGTCGTGACCGGTTGCGTCATTACTATCATTGGTTTGTCTTTATTGCCGGTGGCAGTCCGCTGGATGATGGGCGGCAATCCCAAGGCACCAGAATGGGGAAGTGTCGAGAATATTGGTCTGGCATTGATGACCTTGGCTTTAGTAATTTGCCTGAATTTGAGCCGACAGGCCGCTATCCGTCGCTTGTCTATTCTTCTAGCAATTGTTTTAGGTTCAGTACTGGCCTATTTATTCGGTTTTGGTGATTTCTCTAAAGTTGCGACTGGGACATGGATTCAGGTACCTAGCTTCTTCGCCTTTGGACTACCGACTTTTGAGCTCACAGCCATTATTTCCATGCTCATCGTTACTCTCGTGATTATGACCGAAACCACAGCAGATATCATTGCAGTGGGTGAGATTGTAGGTACCAAAGTGGATGCGGATCGTATCTCGAATGGCTTGCGTGCCGATATGTTATCGAGTGCGATGGCACCGGTTTTTGGTTCATTTATGCAAAGTGCTTTTGCGCAAAATGTCGGCTTGGTGGCGATTACCGGAATTAAAAGCCGATTTGTGGTCGCTGCGGGTGGCATGATTTTAGTAGTGCTGGGTTTACTGCCCATTATGGGACGTTTGATTGCTGCCATTCCTGTACCGGTATTAGGTGGTGCAGGTCTGGTACTTTTTGGAACAGTCGCTGCAAGCGGGATTCGTACCTTGGCTAAAATTGATTATAACGAGCAAAAAAATCTCATCATTGTTGCGACCGCTATTGCAGCCGGCATGATTCCCATTATTGATCATTCCTTTTATGCCAATTTTCCAAAATGGGTACAAACCTTGTTTCATTCAGGCATCAGCTCAACCTGCTTAATGGCCATTTTACTCAACCTGTTGTTCAATCATCTGAACTTATTTAAAAATAAAAGTACAGCAACTACAGAAATTGTGGCAAAGCTTCCACATTAGAAAATTTAAACCAGAATGAAAACAGTCCAGGAAAATGGGCTGTTTTTTTTATCAAAAATTAAAAATGTTGGCTTTGTTTTTGCTTAATTCAGAATGTGATTCTTTCATTCCATTGGGGACCCTTATTTATGAAATTCACTCAACTTACTGCTGCAACATTACTTGTATTGGGTGCGGCATCCGCACAGGCAAAACCGATCTGGCAAGACTTCAGTGTCACCGGACTTTATGGAGAAAACTATGAGGTGGTCGATGAGAAACAGGCGACTGCGACCTTTGAATATACGGCAAAAGTAAAATATGCAGATGTCTTCTTCTTCATTGACCGTATGCGCGGTGCAGATGACTTTAAATCAAGTTATTTTGAATTTTCACCACGTTTGAGCTTGGGTGAAGTGTCGGGTCAGAAGCTTGCCTTTGGTCCGGTTAAAGATGTACTGGTTTCAACGACCTGGGAAGGTGGAGAGGGTTTTGATAACTTCCTGTACGGCGTAGGTTTCGATCTGGATATTCCATATTTCCGTTATGCCAGCATTAACCTTTATCGCGTGAATAATGAGAATATTGATGATGATTACCAGTTGACACTGACCTATGGCGTGCCAATTAAACTGGGAACTGAAGAATTTCTGGTGGATGGCTTCTTGGACTGGTCTACAGAAGAAGATACTCATGACAGCGAGATGAACTGGACCACCCAATGGAAATGGAATGTCGGTAAACACATTTCTCCAGACACCAATTTATATCTGGGGATTGAACATTCTATCTGGAACAACAAATTCGGTATCCCAAATGCCGATGAAAATAATGTCAGTGCTTTAGTGAAATATCACTTCTAGGCAAAGTGATGAAGAAATAGATTAAAAGCCCTGATAAAAAGGGCTTTTTTTAATACGCTTAAAATACGATCTGGATGTTTTCAGGAAAAGGATGAACATCACAGTTTGACCCATTGCCTATACGATCCACTACGACAAACTCACTGGGTGCCTCAAGGGTCAATAAGGGATGATGCCAGGTTCCGGCACGATAATTTATCCCTTGAGAACCATCGCTGATAAATGCCTGAATCTGACTGAGATCAGGTTGAGCATGATCAAATGCAGGAGAAACCACAATTAAAAATTGCTGGCCGTGCATCGGAATAAAAGCCTGTGATCCCAGAGGATGTCTTTCCAGCATCGAGATATGAAAGGGAATTGCCGTGGCTTGCATATTTCTAAAAATACTCAGTCCAACCTTGGCATCACTTTCTACTTCAGACAGGGCATGATAACGCTCAGTCTGCTGCTCATTGATATGAAAAAAATGATTACCCTGACAGGCAATCACTTCTCCAAAAGGCAGAAAACTTTCCGTGCTTAAAGGCTGTATTTTTATACTTTGCATATGCATGCTATTCATCATTTAGGCCACTTTTCCCCAGAGCCGAATCCGGCTAATCCCGCCATCGGGAATCATATTGACGCGGATGTGGGAAATTTTTTCGTGTTGTAAAATCTCATTGATGTAATGATGAATATGATCCATTTGCATAGGCTGGGCTTCTAACAAAAAAGGCCAGAACATACTTTGTGGAATAAGTTGCTCATCGGTTGCATCCTTAACATAGATGGCTTGAATAGAAACCTCGGCAGGGAAGTTACCTTTAAAATGGGCGGTATCAATTTCAATTTTCTCGATTTGGGCACTGGCGCCTAGAGCCAAAATGCACCAGTCAAATCCTGGGGCACGGCGACGTTTGGTTTCCCAGCCATCGCCCATGTTAATGCCACGCCCCGGATTAATCAGATTGCGTGGATGTCCAAAATGCGCATCGCTATAGGCAACGACACGGCCACCATGTTCGAGTGCCAAGACATCCAGCACTTGATCATGATCTTGCAGATCGATTTTTACCTGGCCATAGACCTTAAAGCGTGCAATCCCCCCGTCAGGATAAATATTCAAACGGACATGGGTAAATATCTGTTTTGCTGAAATCTGAAAAATATGATGTTGGCTGGGTCCCAGGACATTATTTTCCAGAATGCTGATCCATTCTGCCTGATCAAGATTTCCATCTGGCGCATAACATGCTTGCACAGCAGCAGAGGCCGGATAATTGCCGCTAAAAAAAGTCGTATCAATATCGAGTGCCTGTATTTGACCCGCAACAGCAAGTTTAATGATGGCCCAATCATAGCCCGTGTGGCGCTTGCGACGGGTTTCCCATCCATCCATCCATTTGCCATGCTCATCAAACTTGTCTTCGATAAAGACCGGTGCCTCAAATTGCAACATGCGTTTTGCTTCAGCAAAAAACTCATCTGAACATTCAAGAATTTCTGCGCCAATTCGGGCATCTGCAAGGTTAGTTAACTGCTGTACTGGAGCAGGCAGATCAAAAATTGGAGCTAATAAGGTCGCCATCTTAAATTTCCATCATCATTGTTATACGTCACATGAATATGCACTTTTATAAACCCAGATTTGATTCTGTATTTATAAAACAAAACATTGAAGGAATTTAAAAGCACAGCGTATGCCAACTCTTGCTATTTTTTTAGTGCATTTTTTTCAGGATGGCACGTTTTTAGCATTTTAGCTGGCAATGAAGATGAAATAGCCAGGAGGAATAGATGGAGATTGCAATTATTGGGGCAGGCATGGGCGGATTAACCACAGGAATTGCACTAAAAAAGTTCGGACATCGGGTCACCATCTATGAGCAGGCAGAACAGATTTTACCTGTCGGTGCTGCAATTTCCTTGTGGTCAAACGGGGTGAAGTGTTTGAACTATCTGGGCTTAACTGAACAGGTAGCAAAGTTAGGTGGCCAGATGAATGACTTAGCCTATATCGATGGTTTGAATGGCGAGGTCATGACGCAGTTTAGTTTGGCGCCGTTAATTGAAGAAGTCGGTCAACGTCCATATCCGGTATCGCGTGCTGAATTACAAAATATGTTAATGGATGAGTTTGGCCGGCAGGATATTCAGCTCGGTAAAAAAATGGTGTCTATTGAGGATAAGGGGCAACACGTTGAAATCGGTTTTCAGGATGGCAGCACTGTTTCTGCAGCATTATTGATTGGCGCAGATGGTACCCATTCCATGACGCGTCAGTATGTATTGGGCAAACAGGTTGAACGCCGTTATGCTGGCTATGTGAACTGGAACGGACTGGTTGAGATCTCTGAAGATTTAGCGCCCGCACAGCAGTGGACCACTTTTGTCGGTGAAGGCAAACGCGCTTCACTGATGCCTGTGGCAGAGCATCGCTTTTATTTCTTCTTTGATGTGCCATTGCCCGCAGGTCTGGAGAATCAACGTTCGGAATATAAGATCTTATTAAAGCAATATTTCTCTGGCTGGTGCTCCCAGGTTCAGCGCTTAATTGACAGTATTGATGAGCAGAAAACCAATCGTGTCGAGATCCATGATATTGAGCCTTTTACCCAGTTTTATAAGGGCCGTGTGGTAATTTTAGGGGATGCAGCACATAGCACCACACCGGATATCGGGCAGGGAGGTTGCCAGGCAATGGAAGATGCGGTCTATCTGGCACGTGCCTTACAAATTAATACGCTAGGTCTGGAAGATGCCCTGAAACGCTATCAGAATAAACGTAATGAACGCGCCAATGAATTGCTGCTACGTGCACGTAAGCGTTGTGATGTCACGCATATGAAAGATGAGCAAATTACCCAAGACTGGTATGCAGACCTACGTAAAGAGCAAGGCGCGCATATTATGAAAGGCATTATTAGCAATATTGTCGGTAATCCATTGGATTAAAAACAGTTAATTTCAGCATTAATATTGAATAAAAGCCGCGATTTTGGCCATCGCGGTTTTTGTTATTTAAATATGAAAATACTACAGTTGCTGCACCTTGCTTTTTAAGGCTTCCATTTGTTCAATCATATGTTTAATCATCAACTGGGAAACGCGTGAAATCTGGCGTCTAGGCGCTACACAGAGAGCAATGGTCAGCGGATGCAGCCCTTTTTCAGAGATAGGTTTAAAGACCACTTCATCCCGCTCTACATACGGTAAAACATCGAGATAACTAAAAATCCCAATCCCGGTATTCGCCTTAATGAGAGTATTCATCAGGCGGATATCATTCGATTCCGTTTTACGTACAGGTATAAATTGATGATGTTTATACAGTGCTTGTACATAATCATGAATAATCAGGGGTTCGGCCGGAATAAAATGGTTGTCATTCAAGGTATCTGAAAAATAAATCTTTTCTGCTTGAGCAAGAGGGTGTGATTTACCCATCACAAAACCTAAAGGTAGTTCCAGAAAATGGAGGACTTCAATATGTTGATGGGATTTCGGATTCAGGATCAGGCCAAAATCCAGATCTGCCTCAATCACTTTTTTGGCTACGATTTCACTGTCTGCGACCCGGATATTAAAATTAATCCAGGGATAATTTTCATACATATATTGCACGGACTGCATGACAAAACCATCATTTAAGGCAGAAATTAAACCAAATTCGATGGTCCCACGCGTAAGCCCCTGAATTTCATCAAAGCGAATCCGGGTTTGCTGGAATTCTTTTTGCCATTTTATAACATCGGCATAGAGTAATTCGCCCGCCAGTGTCAGTTTTAAACCATTGGGCAAGCGCTCAAATAACATAATTCCCAGTTCTTCTTCAGCCAGAGCAATTTGCCGATGTACTGCAGACACGGAAATGAATAATTGATCTGCGGCCTTGCGTAAACTTCCCGTTTTCGCCACCGCGATAAAATATTCTGAAAATCGGGAAAAAGGCGTATTCATCAATTTAGTCAAGCAAGTACCACCGTTTATTTATATCAATATTTGAGATAAACGTGTTTATGCGAGTTTTATGCCAAAGAAGGCAGCTTTATTCGGCAAGTACATTTGTACATGGTTGATGTGTTCTAATTTTAAGAATGAATAGTACGAATCATTCTAATAGACAGAATGACAATAAATTAAGTAATTTCAATCATAAGCAAAGCCAAAATTGCACAGTTCTGTATTGTTCAAGGCCTGTAAAAAGAGACCATCCACAGTAAGAATATAGGTTTGATATGAACGCCATTCCAGTCATCAATTTATTCAACAAACCCTGCTATAGCCAGTTTGATGATCAGGACTGGGACATTCTGGCTCGTCACTGGTATCCGGTTGCACGGATTCAGGACGTTTCTACCCAACCGCAACAAGTAACCCTGCTTGATGTCAAACTTGCACTGTATAAAACAGACAGTGGTGCAATTCACCTGGTTCGTGATCTCTGTCCACACCGGGGCGTACCCTTAACCAAAGGCTGGGTTTCGGGTGAAAATCTGGTCTGTCCTTATCATGGCTTACACTACAATGGCCAGGGAAAATGTATCAAAATTCCTGCACAACCCGAGCTGACCAACATTTCTGAGCGCTTTTCTCTGACCAAATTTCCAGTAGTGCAAAAATATGGCTTGATCTGGACCAGTATTTTTGGCCGTGACGAAGCAAAAGCCAATTTTCCTGTTTTAGATACCTGGGAGATGCCAGATCATCAGGCAATTTTACCGCCGTTTGTGGATATTGCCGGTTCGAGTGGCCGTCAACTGGAAGGCTTTATTGATGTTGCACATTTTGCCTGGGTTCATCAGGGTTCTTTCGCAGATCCTGAAAATCAGGTTGTACCCAAATACACGACAGAACGTACAAATTACGGCCTGCATACCGAATATGTCAGCAGTGTCAGCAACTATCCACATGGTATGCAAGATCTGGCACCGGAAGGCTTTTTGTGGAAACGTGTATTTGATGTCTATCCACCGTTTTCTGCGGTGCTAACTGTACATTTCCCAGAACAGGGACAATTAAAAATTCTCAATGCCTGTTGTCCGGTCTCACACAATAAAACCCGTTTATTTGTACCACTGACACGCAACTTCGATACCACAGGAGATTTACAGGCGGTATATGACTTCAATGCACAAATTTTTGCCGAAGATCAGGACATGGTAGAAAGCCAAAAACCTGAAGAATTACCGCTCGATATTTCTATGGAAGCGCATTTTGAAGCAGATCGCTCTTCAACGACCTATCGTCGAATCTTAGCCGAGTGGGGATTAAGTAAACGTTATATTGTCTAATATATTTTAAAATTTAAAAATATGGATTAAATTTTAAATAGAAACCCTATATTTCAATATAGTGGTTTTTATTTATATTATTTTTGAATGATCAAAATATTATTTATATGTCCTTATTTCTTAATTAAAATTGATTAATATTTTCAAAATTTGGAAATTAAATAAATCAATCCAGGCAAGCTCCGATTAGAGATTTCCAACCTCCTTCAATGAGGAGAGAAAATAAAAATATCTACAGAACATCATCCTTTCGGCGTATTACAAGCTAAACCTAACTATAAAAAAACTATTAATATATTTAAATATTAATGATTTATATCTAAAAAAATCCCATTCCCTCAATGAGTCTCAATACCTGATTCTATCATCTACATTTATCTTTGCTCATGAAAAATATGAAGCTCCAATTAAAAAAGGAATGCACAAATTTAAGGCATTTTATTTTATCTCACCACTTATAAGAAAAAATAAAAAAATCCTTCCATCAAATTAAATTTTAGGGTCAATTATAAAATTATTATTTATAAATTTAATAACAGTACGCTCTTATTAAATAAAAAACAAAAATATCTTTTTAAAAACCCTATTTTTATTATTTTTTATAAAAACTGGAATGCTTATTGCTAATTATATATTGGACAGACTGAGCGCATTTGAGTGAAGTCATTTTAAAGCATGTGTTGTATGACACAGAACAACCAAGAGCAGAATAGAATGAAAGAAAAAAATAGCTTGAAAACCGGATTGAAAAAATTGGTAGGGGTGTTAATGGCAAGCGGTGTAATGAGCATGGCCGCTGTCGCGAATGTTCTGGCCCAAGATAAAGCCGCGTTTGTTTATATTGGTCCAACCAGCGACCATGGCTGGACTTATTCTCATGATCAAGGCCGGATTAAGGCTGAAAAAACCCTCGCAGGAAAATATAAAACCTCTTATATCGAAAATGTCCCTGAAACAGCAGATGCCGAACGTGTGATCCGTAACCTGGCACAACAAGGCAATAAAGTCATTTTTGCAACCTCGTTCGGTTATATGAATGCGATGGAAAAAGTATCCAAGCAATTTCCCAATACAGTATTTATGCATGCAACCGGTTATAAGCAGGGCAAAAATTTAGGGGTCTACGATGTCCGTACCTATGAAGGCGCTTATATGCTGGGTGTGGTCGCAGGGCAAAAAACCAAAAATAATGTATTGGGCGTAGTCGCGTCTTTTCCGATTCCTGAAGTTATCCGTAATATCAATGCCTATACCCTCGGTGCACAAAGTGTAAATCCAAAAATTAAAACCAAAGTCATTTGGGTGAATTCATGGTTTAACCCGGGCAAAGAACGTGATGCAGCCTTGGCTTTGATTGCTCAAGGCGCAGATGTGCTGATGCAAAATACCGATTCTCCAGCAGTGGTACAGGCGGCTGAACAAAAAGGTGTCTTTGCTTTTGGCTGGGATTCTGACATGAGCAAATTTGGCCCTAAAGCGCATCTTGCTGCATCGGTTTTACATTGGGAAAAAATTTATACTCCGGTAATGACGCAAGTCAGCAAGAAAACCTGGAAACCAAGTGCAATGTGGTATGGCGTAAAACAAAAAGCCGTCGATATCGAAAGCTTTAGTCCTTCAGTGTCGGCAGCCTCTAAAGCAAAAGCGCTCAGCGTACGTGATGGCATTTTAAAAGGCACACTGCATCCATTTACCGGCCCGATTCATAAACAGGATGGTACATTGGTCTTGGCAAAAGGCAAGCGCCTAGATGATGCGGCACTAAGTAAAATGAATTACTACGTGAAGGGCGTAGAGGGTTCATTACCGAAATAAAGCTTTGCCATTTTGCAATTAAAAATCTTTAAACACTTTGATGTACTTTTCTGCATCCATTTGCATGCATGACAACCATCGATGGATGCTGAATTGCTACGGCATGGAATAGGGCACTGATGATGACCTCTCAACACGATAGATCTGCTCATGCGCAAGAGTTGAATGCACGTTCTTCTTCAGGTGTACCGCGTTTACAGCTCATCAATATCTGTAAAAGTTACAATTCATTGAAAGCGAATGACCAGATACATTTAACCGTTCAACCCGGACAGATTCACGCCATCTTGGGTGAAAATGGCGCCGGCAAAAGTACCCTGATGAAAATCATTTATGGGGCAACCAAGGCCAATCAGGGACAAATCCTCTGGAACGGTAAAGAAGTTCATATTGATAACCCGTCGATGGCAAGAAAACTCGGGATTGGCATGGTCTATCAGCATTTCTCTTTATTTGAAACCTTGACCGTGGTGGAAAATATTTTGCTGGGACTGGATGAAAAGATTCATTTAAAAGTCCTCAGTCAAAAAATTATTGAAGTCTCAGAGCAATACGGTTTACCCATTGATCCACGCCGCGAAGTACATTCTTTATCGGTAGGTGAACGGCAACGCGTCGAAATTATTCGCTGCCTTTTGCAAAATCCCGCTTTAATTATTTTAGATGAACCGACCTCGGTACTGACGCCACAAGCGGTGCGTCAACTGTTTAAAACCTTGCGTTTATTGGCCTCCCAAGGTGTTTCGATTTTATATATCAGTCATAAACTACATGAAATTAAAGAGCTCTGTGATGAAGCGACCATCTTGCGCAATGGCCGTGTGACCGGAAATGTTAATCCCAAAGACAACAGCACCAGTGATTTAGCGCGCTTAATGATTGGCCGTGATTTACCGACCTATGTACGCCCTGAATATACAGGTGAAAAACAGATCTTATTCCAGGTCGAGAATCTGGATTATCAGTCCGACGACCCATTTGGTGTGTCGCTGAAAAATATCAATTTAAATATTTGTGTGGGTGAAATTGTAGGAATCGCCGGGATTTCTGGCAATGGGCAAGCAGAATTACTGTCTTTATTGTCGGGCGAAAACAGCCTGAAATATGGCCGGATGGTTCTGAATCAAATCGATATTTCCCAATTCAGTCCTGGACAACGGCGTGACTTGGGTCTGGGCTTTGTACCTGAAGAACGTCTGGGCCGAGGAGCAGTCCCGAACATGACGCTGTCCCAGAATGCCTTGCTGACTGCATTTCGGCAGAATCTGACGCAATGGGGATTAATCAAGTTTTCACAATGTAAGCTTTTTGCCCAGCACTGTATTGAAAAATTCGGAGTGAAAGCCAGTGGCCCAGAGGCAGAAGCACGTTCCTTGTCCGGTGGAAATTTACAAAAATTTATTGTAGGCCGGGAAATTCTGCAAAACCCGAAATTCCTGATTGTGGCTCAACCGACCTGGGGCGTTGATGTGGGCGCGTCCATGTTTATCCGGCAAACCCTGATTGATCTCTCTCGACAAGGTGTTGCCATTTTGGTGATTTCAGAAGAATTAGAAGAGCTGTTTGAAATCAGTGATCGTCTCTGCGTGTTGGCCAATGGTGAACTATCTCCAGCGATACCTACTCATGAAACCAATACTGAAAATGTTGGAATCTTGATGTCAGGCATTCCAGGCCATGACACTGCGATCATAGTAGAGGAGCAGCAAGCTCATGCTTAATATAACAAAAAAACAAATATACAGGTTGAGAGGAGAGCGACATGCATTTACTGGAACCGCGTGAACATCCCTCTCAAATCATGAAGTGGCTTTCACCGCTCATTGCGCTGCTAGCCATGCTGATTGTCGGTAGTATTCTGTTTTTAATGTTGGGGATTAATCCCGCGCAAGCCATGTACATCTTCTTTATTGAACCGCTGACATCCTCTTATGGTTGGAGTGAACTGGCAGTCAAAGCCGGACCTCTGATTCTGATTGCCTTGGGGCTGACGGTCGGATTTCGAGCCAAATTATTCAATATCGGTGCTGAAGGTCAGCTCACCATGGGCGCGATTTTTGGCGGTGGTATTGCGATTTTATTTCATGATCACATCGGCTGGTGGATTCTCCCGTTAATGATCGTTATGGGCGCACTTGGTGGGGCACTCTGGGGTGCAATTCCTGCCTTACTGAAAACCCATTTTAATGCTGAAGAAACCCTGACCACCCTGATGATGAATTATGTCGCAGTATGTGTGTTGCTATACCTGGTCAATGGTCCTTGGCGTGATCCGGAAGGGATGAACTTCCCACAATCGGTGGTTTTTAGTGAGAGTGCGACGCTGCCATTCATTGTAGAAGGCACACGCATTAATGCCTCTATTTTTATCACTTTTTTTGCAGTTCTCCTGTTCTGGGTTTTTATGCGTAAAAGTCTGACGGCCTATAAACTGGAAGTCAGCGGTCAGGCACCTTTAGCTGCCAAATATGCAGGTTTTTCTTCCTCCAAAGCGATCTGGATGAGTCTGGTGATTTCCGGAATGATGGCAGGTATTGCCGGAATCTGTGAAGTGGCTGGACCTATTGGTCAGCTGAATCCGAACCTTTCCCCAGGTTATGGCTATGCAGCGATTATCGTGGCGTATTTAGGTCGTCTCAATCCAATCGGCATTGTGCTGTCAGGCTGTTTTATGGCGTTGATTTATCTTGGCGGTGAAATGGCACAAATGCAGCTACAGCTTCCGGTCGCGATTACCGGTATTTTCCAGGGCCTGCTGTTGTTTTTCCTGTTGGCTTCCGATGCATTGATTGAAAACCGTTACCGTTTTAGCAAAAAAATGGCGTCACCTGTCCCTCAGCCCACAGCAACCACCCTTTAACCCAATGTTGTCTACAGCAAAAGGAAGCATGATATGGCTTTAGAAATAACTGCAATTCTTGCAGGTACTGTTGCGGCAGCAACACCCCTGATTTTCGCAGGTCTGGGGGAATTGATCACACAGCGGACTGGTGTGATTAATCTTGGAGTAGAAGGGATGATGCTGGTCGGTGCAATTGCAGGTTTTGCTTTTGCTGCGCAATATGATGCCAGTGTATTAAGTGCCTTATTGATGGGTGGTCTGGCAGGCATGCTGATGGCCCTGATTTTTGCCTTTTTTACCTTGTCTTTAAGTACCAATCAATCCGCGTGCGGTTTGGCTTTAACCATTTTTGGACTCGGTATCTCTGCATTTTTGGGACAGAACTACGTCAGTATGGCTTTACCGGGTCTGGCTAATTTTAATATTCCACTATTAGCGGATATTCCAGTATTGGGTCCGATTTTGTTCCAGCAAAACTATGTGGTTTATCTGTCAATCTTGGTCTTCTTTCTGGTGTGGTTTGTCTTGGCCAAAACCCGTTTGGGCTTATTGCTTAAAGCAGTCGGAGAATCACCGGAAAGTGCGCATGCCATGGGTTATCACGTGTTGGCGATTCGTTATGGCGCAGTGCTATTTGGCGGTTTGATGGCAGGGGTTGGCGGAGCATTTTTATCGACCGTATATACCCCGATGTGGATTGAAAATATGGTGGCAGGCCGCGGCTGGATTGCCATTGCACTGGTAGTATTTGCGGTGTGGAAACCAACACGTTTAATGCTCGGCGCTTACCTGTTTGGGGGCGTAACCATTTTGCAATTTCACGCCCAGGCGCTTGGAATCAAGGTGCCGAACGAGCTGCTTGCCGCATTGCCCTATATAGCCACCATTGTGGTACTGGTCATGATTTCACGGAATAAAAAAGTACTCAAAATGAATTTGCCATCTTCTTTAGGCAAAACCTTCGTGCCATAACCGCAGCCATTCATCATAAATAGAATAGATTTGAGTATAAATCATGAAAATTTTAACAGCTTCCTATGTTCTTACCATGAACACGCAGAATGAATGTATTAAAAATGGCGCGATACTGATTGATGGTGACAAAATAAAAGCAGTGGGTACATTGGCACAGTTAACCCAATGCTATCCAGAGGTGCTCATTGAGGATTACCCACAAACGATCCTGATGCCGGGCTTGATCAATAGCCATTGTCATTCCGGTTTATTGCGTGGCACGGCAGAAGGGTTACCGGTTTGGGATTGGTTACAGCAGTATATTGATCCGATGCACCGGGTGTTGACACCCAATGATGCGAAGATTGCTTCTTATTTGTGTTATGCCGAAGCACTTTTGTCGGGAACCACCACTATTGTCGATATGTGGCGCTATATGGACGGAAGTGCTGAAGCTGCGCAAGCGTTGGGAATTCGTGCCGTTCTCGTACCCTATGTCGCAGAACATCCGGATCACAATTATTTTGAAACCTTAAAAAGTAATGAGGCTTTAATCAACCGTTGGCATCAGCAGGCGAATGGACGTATTCAGGTTTGGGTAGGTTTAGAGCACCTGTTTTATGCTGAAGCTTCAGCATTAAGCCGTATTGAGAAACTTTGTCAGGATTATCAAACCGGTTTTCATACTCATAGCAATGAAAGCCAATTTGATGTACAGGAAAACCTGCGCCGTTCAGGCATTCGCCCGATTGAAAGTCTGCAAAAGCTAGGCTTGCTAGATCTGCCTAAAACCCTGTTGGCACATTGCGTCTGGGCAGATGCAAATGAAATTCAGATTTTAAGGCAACATGCGGTCGGTGTCGCCCATAACCCGATTTCCAATATGAAATTGGCCTCCGGTGCAGCCCCTGTGGTTGAAATGCTACGCCAAGGCATTGCGGTGGGTCTGGGTACTGATGGAGAAAAAGAAAACAATAACCTGGATCTATTTGAAGAAATGAAAACGGCATCATTATTGGCAAAGTTTTCGAATTTAGATGCGGCCGCCCTGGATGCCTGGTCAGTCTGTCAAATCGCTACGATTACAGGAGCTAAAGCCTTGGGTATGCAAGATGAAATTGGTTCATTGGAAGTCGGTAAACAGGCTGACCTGATTGCCGTGAAATTGGATACACCGCGGATGACCCCGTTGATTGATCAAGGAAAATTATTTAATTTGCATACCAATTTAGTCCATGCAGTTCAAGGCCAAGATGTCGTGATGACGATGGTGGCGGGACAGACTGTGGTTAAAAATGGCCGTTTGATCAATGCCGATTTACAGGCTCTAATTGATCAAGTGAATCAGGCGGCGCCACGCTTGTTTGAACGTCGTGATCAGTGGTTTGCAAAGCAGGGGCAAACGGTGAATGAATTACAGCGGGAAGAATTTTAAGATTTACGTGGGGGTTGAGGTTATTCATTGATAGTGGGGTGACCTCAGACGCCTTTCTAACGAATGATTTAAATGAAATTAAACAGAGTGAATAGACTGATATTTTCTAATCTTTAGATGAGTTTCATTCATTCACTTCTAAATTGCATCTAATAAGCTATAAAACCATTCTTTGAATTTACCCCTCAATTTCATCCACTTAATATTCGATAGAATTTATCTTAAGTTATTAATATTCATTATTTTATCATCTATTAAACCCTAAAATTTCATAGAAAAAATCTTTCATATTTTTCTTCATTAAGTGATCTTGATATCTTAAGAACAACCAATCATGAGTAATATTCACTTTTCATTGAGTTTAAATCATTTTTATTCATCTTAAGGTTCACGTATAACTAGGCTTATTCAGAAATTTGGTTATTAGAACTTAGGGTAGTGAATCACAATGAGTAAAAAGTTTGCATGTTCAATTAAGCGCATTCGTTTTGACGAAAACTATCAACCTGCAGATAGCACACGTCTGACGACGAACTTTGCCAATTTGGCACGTGGCGAAAGTCGCGAACAGAATTTGCGTAACACTCTACGAATGATCAATAACCGTTTTAATGCATTGGCACATTGGGATAACCCAAAAGCAGATCGTTATTCAGTTGAAATCGATATTATTTCAGTTGACCTGGATATTGAAGGAAATGGCAAAAAGTTCCCTGCAATTGAAACTTTAAAAATCACGATTATTGATCATCAAACCAATCAGCGTATTGATGGCATGATTGGCAACAGTTTCTCGTCTTATGTCCGCGATTATGATTTTAGCGTGGTACTTCCTGAACATATCAAGAAAAATCCAGCCTCGACCAAGCCAGAAAATTTTGGTGATTTACACGGCAAGCTTTATCAATATCTCGTCAGTTCTGAAGTATTTAAAGCAGAATTTAAAAAACAGCCGGTGATTTGTTTGAGCGTTTCGACCTCGAAAACCTATTACCGTACAGCGAATGTGCATCCTGTATTGGGTGTGGAATATAAAAATGATGAGTATTCACGTACCGATGAATACTTCGCCAAAATGGGCTTAACCGTCCGTTATTTCAAACCTGAAAATGGTGCTGCACCTTTAGCATTTTATTTCGCAGGTGACTTATTACGTGATTATACCGATCTGGAGTTGATCAGTGCGATCAGCACCATGGAAAGCTTCCAAAAGATTTACCGTCCTGAAATTTATAATGCGAATTCTGCTGCGGGTCAGGTGTATCAACCCAGCCTTGAGTACCCAGATTATTCATTGACTCAAATTGTGTATGACCGTGTTGAGCGTGGTCAATTGGCAGTGAAGCAAGGGAAGTGGGCGGAAGAACACTTTATCCAGCCTTATAAAGACATTCTGGAGCAATGGGCCGCAGAATTCACAATCAAAACTACTGCTGACCAAGAACGCGCTGCTTAATACACAACATTATTATTTTACGAATATAGAGATAGAAGATTAGACATGGCACTTTTACAACCTAAAAAGCTACTCCCAACATCAACTGCTGGCAGCTTACCGAAACCGTCTTGGCTAGCAGAACCTGAAAAACTTTGGTCACCCTGGAAATTGGAAGGCCAGGAATTATTGGATGCAAAACAAGATGCACTGCGTTTGTCACTGCATGAACAACAGCAGGCAGGCATTGATATTGTCAGCGATGGTGAACAAACCCGTCAGCATTTTGTGACGACATTTATTGAGCACCTTGAAGGCGTTGACTTCAATCAGCGTGAAACGGTCAAAATCCGTGACCGTTATGAAGCGAGCGTTCCATCAGTCGTGGGTGAAGTTTCTCGTCAAAAACCTGTCTTTGTTGAAGATGCCAAATTCTTACGTTCTCTCACAGATCAACCGATTAAATGGGCACTGCCTGGTCCAATGACCATGATTGATACGCTATATGACGGTCACTACAAGAGCCGTGAAAAACTGGCTTGGGAATTTGCCAAGATCCTGAATCAGGAAGCTCGCGAGCTTGAAGCGGCTGGCGTGGATATCATCCAGTTTGATGAACCTGCATTTAACGTGTTCTTCGATGAAGTGAATGACTGGGGTGTGGCAACTTTAGAGCGTGCACTTGAAGGCTTGAAGTGTGAAACTGCGGTACACATTTGCTATGGTTATGGTATTAAAGCCAATACCGATTGGAAAAAGACCTTAGGCTCAGAATGGCGTCAGTACGAAGAAGCATTTCCGAAACTGCAAAAATCAAAAATTGATATTGTGTCGCTCGAATGCCATAACTCACGTGTTCCGATGGATTTGATCGAGTTGATTCGTGGTAAAAAAGTCATGGTCGGTGCGATTGATGTCGCAAGTAATCAAATTGAAACAGCTGAAGAAGTGGCAAATACGTTGCGTAAAGCACTTCAGTTTGTGGATGCAGACAAACTCTATCCATCAACCAACTGTGGCATGGCACCACTTGGTCGCCAAGTGGCTCGTGGCAAACTCAATGCACTCAGTGCAGGTGCTGAGATTATTCGTCAGGAATTATCTCGCTAATTAAAGTGAATCCATGATGCTTTTAAAAGATTGAAAGTATCATTTGAGTGATATAACGCTCTTTATAAAAAGCTGAATATTGGAATACGGTGATGGTTGAAGCGACAGACTTTAGAAACGCAATGTCTTTATTAACAAGTGCAGTGAATGTAGTGACCACGATGGGCGATTCAGGTCGTCATGGTTTTACTGCGTCTGCCGTGTGTAGCGTGACCGATACACCACCGACATTGTTGGTTTGTATGAATAAATCATCGCGTTCTTATATCAACTTTGTTGAAAATAAAGTGCTGTGCGTAAATGTACTCAGTGCAGATCGAGCGCATCTTTCAAATGTTTTTGCATCTTCAAAATTCAGTTCTGAACAACGATTTGAACAGGGTGAGTGGACTGAATTAGAAACAGGTTCTCCTGTACTTCAAGATGCACTGGTGAGCTTTGATTGTGAAATTGGGCAGATCCAGGAAGTTGGTACACATACGATTTTGATTTGTCCGATTGTTGCCATTCAACAGAATCAGGAAGATCAAGCCCTGGTTTATTTTAATCGTGCCTATCATCAGGTTGGGGAAACAGAGTCTGTCTAATCCTGGAGCTGATGTAGGATTAAAATATTTTAGATTTAAAACCTGATTAACTTTTTTAATTTTGATTAAAATGGTCTACTAAGAATAGGGAATTATGTAAACCATAAATAAGGATGAATGGCAGACTGATCCAATAATTTACAGCTATCTATAGCCCAGAATTTAAAGATACAGCGGTTAAATTGATGGGCTGCTTTAAAAAACTGTTTATATACTAAAAATACGCACTGTCACTGGATGACACAAGGTGAATGCTCTTGAATATGCTTTTGCAAAGTTTATCTTTTCAGGAATTACTGACCATCATGCTGTCGGCATTAGGCTGTGGGCTTTTAATTGGACTTGAGCGTGAACGTCATAAAAACAATAACCATGAGCAGAGTTTTGCAGGATTAAGATCATTTACGATTACAGCTTTATTGGGTGCTTCATGTTTCCTTTTGCATCTCTATATTGGAGTAATAGGAACCGTCGCGGTCAGCCTGTTTTGTGTGTATAGCCTGTTTCAACAGAAGCAGGATATCGGCTCTACCACTGAACTGGCTTTTTTGATGACCTATATCATTGGCGCTATTTGTGTGTGGAATATCCCACTGGCTGCAGGGATGGCGGTTCTACTTACGATCATCCTGATGGGCAAACAGACACTGCATCAATTTGCCGGAAAAACGATCCAAAGCTATGAGTTAAGAGACGGGCTACTTTTATTGGCTTTGATATTGATTGCGTTGCCGGTCATGCCCAATAAGCCCTTGTGGGGCGCCGTACTGAACCCCCTATATCATCCTTAAACTACTCATTTTAATCTTGATTGTGCAGTCCATAGCACATGTGGCAAAACGAATCCTGTCCAATGATAAGGCGCTTATTTTATCTGCCTTAGCCTCGGGATTTGTCTCCAGTACGGCCACAATTGCCAGTTTGGGCATGCAAGTCCGATCCGGGCGGGCCAGTGCAAAATTAAATGCAGGTGCTGGATTGATCTCCTGTATTGCCACCTTATTACAGCTTTTGCTGATTGTTCTGGGAGTGAGCGTAGAATGGTTCAAGTTCCTGCTGATTCCGAGTTTGGTAGGGATCGGAATTTTATGTATTGCTGCTGGATTCTTGATTTATCGAACTCCCCAAGCGGATAACAGTACGACCATCAATGAAATACAAGAAATTGATAGCCGGATGTTCAGTATCAAAGAAGCGGTAATTATTGCGGTCAGTTTAACCTTAATCCAGGCAGGGATTTACGGCGCGAATCTTTTACTGGGGGATAGCGGCTTAATTTTAGGAACTTTTTTAGCCTCTTTATTTGAAGTGCATGCTGCTGTAGCAGGTGTAGTGATACAGGGAAATCCTCACAACCAGACTTTAATTTATGCGGTCATGATTGGACTTGCGGCACATGCGGTGTCTAAAAGTATCAATTCTTTTGTGACCGGGGGATGGAAGTTTTTTCTGTATTTTGCGCCTAGCCAGATTCTACATATGTTAGGACTTATCTTTATTCTTCTGAGTTTGAAATAAAGAAGAGCTGGTTTGCATATATTATGAAATGATCCAATCATTTTAAGTCATTTTAAGTCATTTTAAGTCATTTTTAAGATTCAGATTCTAGGCTAAAGCATCTTAAAGTCTTTGAGCCATGGATCATGCTGAAGCTGTTTTCCCATTCGTCTTTTTTTAGTCAGCGACCTAAAAAGTCGATCAGTCTTTCAGGCTTCAATATGTTACTGGCTATTTGGCTGGGATTGACCCTAAACTTTGCTTTCTATCAGAAAATTCATGAATTTACGCCTTATGCCAATCTGAAAGCAGGTCTGTTACTGGCCGCTACGGCACTGATCATTATTGCGTTTTACAATCTGGTACTACAGTGGCTGAACTGGAAATGGAACGCCAAAATACTGGCCAGTGTCCTGATCATTCTGGGTGGTTTTAGTGCTTATTTTGTCAATAGTCTGGGGGTCGTTATTACTCCGGATCAGATCCAGAATATGCTGCAAACCGATGCCCGCGAAGTTCGTGATCTCTGGTCAATGCGACTGGTCATCTGGACACTGGGGTTTGTAATATTTCCACTCGGCATCGTCTGGATGCTTCAAATTCAGCCTGTATCGCTGGGGCGTAAAATCTTACAAAAAGGCTTGAGCAGTGTAGTCTCACTCGGACTGATTCTAGGTTTAATGTTCTGTTTCTATATCGATTATGCGGCCATCTTCCGCGAGCATCGTGATCTGAAGGGAATGCTTTCTCCACAAAATAGCATCGCGTCCACCTTGTCCTATTATAAAAAGAAAGCACCTAAAGCGAATTTACCTTTGGTGGCTTTTGGCGAAGATGCTCATCTGTTACAGCAGGCCCAAATGCAGGATCATCCCAAATTGATGGTGCTGGTTGTTGGAGAAACTGCACGTGCCGAGAGTTTTGCTTTAAATGGCTATGCGCGCAATACCAATCCTGAACTGAGCAAGTTAGCGGTGATTAATTTTAGTCAAGTCAGTTCCTGTGGCACAGCAACTGCCGTTTCAGTCCCGTGTATGTTTTCGGGCATGTCACGTGAAACCTATGATGAACAGCTCGCCAGCCACCGAGAAGGTTTGCTGGATATTGCCCAGCGCGCCGGATATCAGGTGACCTGGATTGATAATAACTCAGGCTGTAAAGGTGCCTGTGACCGGGTACAAAAGTATCAGATTCCGGCACAACTGAAACAGAAGTGGTGTGATGCTGGTGGTGAATGTTTTGATGAAATTCTGGTAGATAGCCTGAAAGATTATCTGGCGCATCTGGATAAAAATAACCAGAAACCGCAGTTAATTGTGCTGCATCAGATGGGCAGTCATGGCCCCGCATATTTCAAGCGTTCCAAAGCGCCGTATCAGCCATTTCAGCCGACCTGTAATAGCAATGCCATTCAGGGCTGTAGTACAGAAGAATTAAAGAATAGTTATGATAATTCGATTGTATATACAGACCATGTTCTTGCCCAGATCGTTGAAACTTTAAAGCAGCAAACTCAATATCAAACCGGTTTCTGGTACCTGTCTGATCATGGAGAATCCACCGGAGAGCATGGTTTATACCTGCATGGTGCACCTTATAGTATGGCGCCGACCCAGCAAACCCATGTCCCGATGCTGATGTGGTTCTCCGATGCCTGGAAGCAGCAGAATACCCAGCAGGTCAGCTGTCTCAAAGGACAGACCGAACAGGCCCGTAGTCAGGATCATCTTTTCCCCAGCTTATTAAGTTTACTGGATATAAAAACGCAAGTGACTGAAGCTAAAAATGATATGCTTGCACAATGCTCACCATCATTAAAGAACAGAGCTTGAAATGCATAAAATACTGATTATTGAAGACGACTTTATGATTGCCGAGTCGACTGAAACATTGCTCAAGCTGCATCAGTTTGATGTGTACTGGGTCAATAATGGGATTGAGGGTTTAAAACAGTTACAGCAGCAGGCATATGATATTGTCCTGCTCGATTTAGGCTTGCCGATGATGGATGGCATGCTGGTGCTAAAAAATATCCGGCAGAAGTTTCCGAATTTACCGGTGCTGATTATTTCTGCCCGGGATCAATTACAAAACCGGGTAGATGGGCTGAATCAGGGAGCAGATGACTATTTAATCAAGCCTTATGAATTTGACGAGTTGCTGGCCCGTATTCATGCCTTAATACGCCGTAGTGGTTTAAAAAATACCGGGATAGATACGAATAAGAAATTATCACACAGCGGTTTGGAACTAGATCTGGAGCAGCATATCGCTCTGTTTAATGGACAGGCTATAGAATTATCCAACCGGGAATGGTCCATCTTAATGGCCATGTTAAATCATCCGAATAAAATTTTTTCCAAGAATGATCTGGAAGACAAGCTTTATGACTTTGATAGTGATGTCAGTAGTAATACGGTAGAAGTCTATATCCATCATCTGCGGGCAAAATTAGGAAAAGACTTCATCCGTACCATACGTGGGCTAGGATATCGTTTAGGATGAGCACCATGCAGAAACGTTATTCCTTGCAAAAACGTCTGGTTATTTATATTTCACTGTTTAGCGTGGTATTGGGCTGTGTGCTGATCTTTGCAGCATACCGAATTGCGCTCGAAGAAATTAATGAAGTACTGGATAAACAGATGCAAAGTCTGGCAGAACGTATTTCAGAAAATCATCCGCAACCCTTACAAAGTCAAATCGATCTGGCAAAACAGTACAGTGAAGAAGATTTATTTGTAGATATCTGGTCCTATACAGATACAGCCACTTCCTTGCATCCGCAGGATGTTCTGGTGGCGCCGGTCAGGAAAGCAGGTTTCTACAAGCATCAAACGCCGTATGGAACCTGGTTAACTTATATTATTCCTGGTAAGCAATTACAGATTCAGGTGAGCCAGCAGCAAAATGTCCGGCAGGAACTGGCGCTGGAGCTGGCAGCCAATATGTTTCTTCCTTATGTGCTTTTTTTACCTTTTGCAGTATTTGGCTTAGGCTGGATGATCCGGAAAAACTTTCAGCCGCTCAATGATTTTAAAACTGAATTGGCCAGTCGCAAGGCACAAGACTTAAAGCCAATTGCAATGAAAGATTATCCCCTAGAGCTGGAACCGACTATTCAGGAAATGAATTATCTGTTTGGCCGCATCTCTCTAGCCCAACAGGAACAACGTCAATTTGTAGCGGATTCTGCACATGAATTACGCACGCCACTGACAGCACTAAACTTACAGCTGCAAATTTTGCTACAGCAGTTCCCTCAAAGCGAGTCTATCCATAATTTGAGCCAAGGCATTTTGCGTATGCAGCATCTGGTCAACCAGTTATTAAGTCTGGCCAAACAGGATGTGACCGAAGGTTTAAGCGAACCTGTTCAATTGCTATCACTGAATCAAATGACAGTCACCTGTATCGAAGAACTGATTCAACTGGCACTACAGAAAGACATTGATTTAGGAGTAGAGCAGCAGCAGGAACTGCAGATTCAGGGCCAGGCTTCAGCTTTGCACTCGATTATTTATAATTTAATTGATAATGCAATTAAATACAGTCCGAAGGATGGCGTAATTAATGTGTCGATTTTCCAGCAAGGCCGGCAGGCGGTTTTACAGATTGAAGACAGCGGGGTAGGGATAGATCCTGCTCAATTTAATCAGATCCGGCAACGCTTTTACCGGATTCATAACCATGCAGAAATTGGCAGCGGTTTGGGTTTATCCATTGTAGATAAAGCTACCGAGCGCTTAGGTGGAACACTGGAATTTTCGCGAAGTATTAATCTGGGCGGCCTGTGTGTACAGGTCAAGTTTCCTTTAGGCGAAGCCTAAGCGAATAGGCCTCTAGTTTTTGGGGGTTAAGGTTGCTTGATACTAGAGCGTATAGAAGTGGTCTTTTCTATGGGTAGTTTATGGCTAAACAACGCATAGCCGATAATATTCATGCACCAGATAATCCAGCCAGTCCACAGGTTATGACTCAGGAAATGTGCTCCGCGCATCATTTGTGCCCAGCCCATGGCCAACCCTAAAATTACTGCAGCGATCAAAAGAAAATAAGCCCGCTTGCGGTTAGAAATACGATAAACAAAATAGCCGGCCATCAAGGCAAAACCACTAGATGCATGCCCGCCAGGAAAACAGTGACCCGCAGTGGCACTAAAATCCCACAAAATCCCATTATGGGTAGGTATGGTCATATCCCAGGGACAGGCATGGACTGACTGAGATTTTAAAATTCCGATCGAGGCCGTGGTCAGCACCACCATGCTAAAAAAATAGCCAAATTCCCAGCGCCGTATATGCCAGTTTTGCCATTTCAGTGATGCCAGCCAGCCCAGCAATAATGTGATATACACCAGAATCAGCAGGTCTTTCACATAGCGATGATTGAGTTCTGCCAGTGCCCATTGTTGTCGAAGGGGAAATTGACCCTGATCATCGATAAATGGATAGATGAGCTGTAAGTCCAGCACTCCTCCAATGTCAAAGAAGTTGAGAAGAATCAAAAAACTGAAGATTAAAAGTAAAGTTTGGGTCAGTAAAAACCGGGAACGGTCAGTGATCATTTTAAGTTGTCCACTTCAGGCAGTAGCAAGAGCAGAGGTCAAATCAAATGACCAGCCAAAATGATGCCCCAGGTCAGAGTAATTAAACTGAGTGCTACAAACTGAGCCGCACTGCCCATATCCTTGGCATTTTTAGACAGTTCATCCCGTTCCATGGAAATACGGTCTACCACTGCCTCTATCGCTGAGTTAATCAGTTCAATGATCAACGCCAGTAGGCATACGGCGACCATCAGCGCTTGCTCAGCTGGACTAACCGGCATCCAAAAACTTAGAGGAATCAAAATAAGGTTGATCAGCAGAATTTGCCGGAAGGCAGCCTCATTTTGAAAGGCGGTTTTAAAACCAGCCAGGGAATAACGGGTCGCATTAAAAATACGCTGCGTTCCTGAGGTGCCTTTATAAGGTGAGCGGTAGGAAGACATAGAATAGTTTCAGTTAACAAGAGATAGGATTAACTTAAATTTTCAATCTTAAAATGCTCTTAAAAAAACCGGCCGTTCTCTGGATTTTTTATACACATAGCTTTTATATTCTTTTGCACAAAATTAAGAATTTTTTAAGTTTGGACTTCTATCTTGAGTAGCAAGTTAATTTCGTGGTGTGAGCCAAATGATCAAGTTTAGTTTTGATCCTTATTTATCTAGTCAGATTCACTTTCTAAATACATATTTCAAGCAGCCTGAATATAAAAAACAAACCCATCACAATAAATTTTTACTACAAGTACCTCCGGCGTATCCGGTAATTTCAGCACAGGATCAATCGCTACATTTGACGGTCAAAACTGTAGAACAAAGCGAGACACCTGAACGCCGTAGCCTGGAAAATTTTATTCAGAAAAAATATCAGCAAGTCCATCAGGCCACTGTATCGAGCTTCTCTTCGACCCTGTTTGCCGGTTATCACGGAGCCGAGATGCAGGTGGTGATTGGTATGCAGCATTTAAATCAATTTAATGCCTTTCTGGAACAGTATCTCGATGAACCCGTTGAAAACATATTAAGCAAACTGAGCCAGACCAGGGTCAGCCGAGACAAAGTAGTAGAAATTGGCAATCTGACAGCACTAGATATGGACAAAGCCAAACTGATGGTGGCCTTTCTGGTTTTTCATCTCTCGCAGCAACACATCGAATGGGCAGTATGTACCGGAACAACTGCAGTACGTTATGTGTTGCAACAGATGGGATTACGTTTTCATGTGCTTGAAAAGGCTGATCCGCAAGTCCTTGGAGAGGCACAACGCCTGTGGGGCAGTTATTACCAGCAGAAACCTTATGTGCTGGCGATTGATGTGGCAGAAGCCCTACAAGTCGCTCGTCAACTTTATCAATTTAGTCATTAAAGCATTTTGCTTGATCAGCGAGGCACAGAATTTAAATGATGACTGCTTTATTTGAACGTATCAACCTGCAAGCACGACAATATCCGCAACGAGAAGCGGTAGTCACCGCACAGGCAACACTCAGCTATGCGGAGCTACAGCAGCGGGTAGAATTATTGAGTGCCAGTTTCAAGCAGCTTAATCTGCGCCATCTGGCCTTGTGGGGCATAAATAGTATAGACTGGATTGTAGTCGATCTTGCCGCACAAAAAGCCGGCATGACCGTGATTCCGGTGCCTCTGTTTTTTACTGCAGCGCAGGTACGGCATCTGCTTTCCGACAGCCGAACCGAGCTGCTCTGTATTCTGGATGAATCTTTCTCTGCACCAGAATGGCTGTTAAATCTAGCTAAAGACATGAGTAGAGATGAGATTTCCATTACTGGCCAGCTACATGCACGCTTTTTTCAGCTAGAGCAGGCAGTACAGTATTCATCTTCTTTACAAACCCAGCAACCGGCAAAAATCACCTATACCTCGGGCAGTACCGGGACACCGAAAGGCGTGTGTCTGGCTGAAGACACCATTGAGTCTATTACTCATTCACTGAGCCAGGCACTGGCCAGCAGTCAGCTTGGACGGCATTTGTGCCTGATTCCATTTGCCACCTTATTAGAAAATATTGCCGGCATTTATGTCGCACTGAGCATGGGACGCGCCGTAATTGTTGGCGAGGTGAGCCAGTTTGGCCTGACATCTAATCATACTTTTGAGACAGAGCGGTTTGTAAATGCAGTGCAGAGCGTCTGCTAAATCCCACAATAAAGTATCAGCCCAGTTTTATTGGGCTGGACTGATTAATTCAATTTTCTTCTAAAAATTTCAAAATTCACTTTTATGGACAAGGAAGATATGAACTTATTGTTAGGTGTATCAGATTTAACATAATATACATTATACGAAATACTATTAATATACTCATACAGGTCATTCACCATATACTTATAGCTGCTCAAGCAACTTAAACGTTAAAGCACTTCAAATTCAATCCGACGATTTCTCTTACGACCCTCAGCTGTTGCATTATCCGCTACAGGTTTACTTGAACCTGAACCTTCAGTACTCAGTAAATGCGCTGGAAGATTTTTTGCGATTAAATAAGCTTTTACTGCTTCTGCACGTTGCTCGTATCGGAGATCAGATTGATTATCTCAAGTGTAAAAAAGTTGCTTTTTCTCCTTTTTCAGCAATTCCAGATCAAATCCGACATATCATCCATCGTGAATTACCATTTTTCTGGATTCTGATATTTTTATTATTATTTGCTGTGATCAGCTTTGTGGTTTTTAAATATGCCTTGTCAACAGAACAAGCTGCTGTGTTTTCTCAATATCAAAATTTGATTAGCACTCCTGCTGAACAAGCCTATATTACGATTCATTTACCCTAACTCAATTTTCAAATAAATATGATGGACACTTATAAAAATAAAGACTTAAAAAATGACGCCGTTGGAAAATTTATATCGATGAATAAAAAAAAATTTTTGAATTATTATTAGATCAATCATTCAACTGATGATTTTGATTATATTGAGCAGCTTTATTCTATTAAGCTTAGCTATGTTAGCCTTGCTGTCTTACGAGTTTCGATTAAGAATACAGGATTTTTTTCTTGATTTGATTTCACAAAGCAAACAACAATTTTCTCAAGCAAAACAGTTTGTTCAGAAATTTCATCAGGCGGCATCGCCTGAGCATCTTCAGTCTGAATGGTATTTGCAGCAATGGTGGATTTTGATTTCAGGATTTAGCTTATTTGCCAGTATTTTAATGTTCGCTTTCACTCAGCCACTTACTGCAAGTAGGTTTGAAGCTGAATATTTAAGGAAAGTTGATCCACAGATTTATGCATTATTAGATGGGCAAATATTAACAGCTCCAACTGAAGTTGATGAACAGCTTATTATCGAAGCCTTACAAGAAGAATCTTTAGCAAATCATTCTGTAATTTCAGCGCAAAGCCTTAATCTGAATATTGAAGACATTCATATAAATCCAAATATCAGCACAGCAGACCGTAAATGGCATAAGATGAATCCGCGATTTAAACAGCGCTTACTGATGGTTTTTAAAATTATGCGCGAACAGCATGGTTATGAGCTGGTTTTACTCGAAGGTTATCGAAGTCCGGAAAGGCAAAACTCTTTGGCGACCAACAGTAATATTACCAAGGCCAAAGGCTTTCAAAGTTATCATCAGTTTGGTCTGGCCGCGGATATTGCCTTTAAGCGGAATGGCAAGGTGGTGATTAGTGAACGTGATCCATGGGCCATGCGTGGTTATAAACTGTTTGGCCAGATTGCAGAATCGGTGGGTTTAACCTGGGGCGGTCGCTGGAAATCCATTAAAGATTTTGGACATACTGAATATCGTATGCCCGGTTTAAAGAAAACAGCTGAAATGGCGCATCAACTCATTCATGAAGGACAATTACAGACTCAAACATTTCAGCCTTGAGTGCGAAATCGTAAATTAATTTAGAAAAGTCTGCATATGTTTAATGACTTCATCTGGCTTTTCACCATGCAGCCAATGTCCTGTATTTTCAATGCATTCAATTTTCGCCTGAGAAAATTGTTCATTGATTGCCGCAAAATGTTCAGGTTTTGAGATATAAAAAGAATTACCGCCACGAAGAAATAAAGCTGGCTGATTAATTTTTTCGACCTTTTCCCAATCCATAATATCTGGATAATGATCAAATAAAGCCTGAACATTAAAGAGCCACTGCCCTTTATTAAAGGATTTTAATAAAAACTGAATTACCATTTCTTCATCAATGTATTCACGCATAATTTTTGCTGCCTCAAGTCGTGAAGCAACATTTGCTTGCTGCACCGCAAATAAAGCTTTAAAAATCTCAGTATGATGACTCTCATGATATTGGATTGGTGTAATATCCAGGACGACCAACCTTTCAGTTTGTACACGGGCTAAATCAGCCAATTTCATGGCAATTTTCCCACCCATGGAATGCCCTACTACTACGAACTTTTGAATATTTAAACTGGATAAAGTTTCTAGGACATCTTCAGCCATAAGCTGATAATTTAAGTCTGAACTATGAGCAGAAAGACCATGATTGCATACATCAAGTTGGATCACGGTTCTTTGCTCAGAAAAATATCGAGCTAGTACGCCTAAATTACTTAAACTACCGAATAAACCATGAATGAAGACCATTGGAGATAGTACTGACGTTTCGTGGTGTTGAAGTTGATAATTTAGGATCATTTGAGAATTCCATGATTTCTTTGTTTAAGTGTTTATAGTGGGTTTATATTTGGAATTAATCAATTGCGAAATTTTTAAATATAAAATCCTGCTTAGGCTATTTTATGGGGATATATTTTGCTTAGGCTAAATAATTCATAAACGAATCATAAGTATTTAAAATTACGATTTTAGATCTGGATGGATATTTGGCTATCTATAAATATGAAAGAAGATGGTTGAGTTGTGGTGCAGACTAAATAAAATTAATGAAAATCTTAAAACTGGGATTTAATAACATGTAAACCACTTTTAGGTCAGAGTGTTTCTTAAACTAACTCGCTGTTATTACCCAAATAGACTGAGGTAATTTTGAAAATATTGTTTTTAATTATTCATTGCTTATTATTTATCAAAAAATGACTATTCATAAGTAGCTTATTAATCCACTTGATTCTGTTTAGAATAATACGTCTTAAGTCCAAATGAGTTACAGGTAGTAAATCAGCATTATAAATTTCCCCTCTCTCCCTTTCTTGATAAAGTTGTTAAAATTATGTATTGCTTAGGCTATTTTAATATCTTAGGATGTTCAAGTTATTAGCTTAAATATAAACGTGCAATCACGCTATCCTACTTAAATTATCCTGTTCAAGAAATTACATCACGTATATAAGACATTTTCAGAAAATTATAAAAATCCAGATTATTCATTTATTCTTATCAATATATTTGACTACCGCTGATATATCCCCGGGATATGAGGTATTCACATCAAAATAAATTTAAATTAACTTAACATTTTCTTTATTAAATGATATTCGGGAGATGGTCTTTCAGGTTTTAATATCTATAAAATTTGATTGTAAAACAGACTTATTTATTTTTAGTCTACTGCGAAAAACGTTCGAGAATAGATCTCTTTCATAAATCAAAAAACGATCTTCTTTTTGGTTAATATTTGCACTCCGGATTTCTTGGCATTCGTGCA